>NMQN01000800.1 GCA_003575245.1 Candidatus Atribacteria bacterium 1244-E10-H5-B2
TTTTCTAAACATTACATTAACCTCCTTTTTTAATATTCATAAATAATGTTTAAAAACAAACTATATTATTTTTTGCATACACCACCCCCCCCCCTCAAACATAAAAATTTTTATTAAAGCAAAAACCCATATATTCATTTCGATTGTGTCTTTTCAAATGCTCATAGATTTTATTTTTTAAGGCGGACTTCTGTTTCTTTTAGTTTCCGTCTAGTAATGTTGAATATTGAAATAAATGTAATAATCCATAACACTATAGTAATCGTTGAACTGAAAAATATTTTTACATCGCCGTGAGATATAATTAATGCTCTGCGAAAATTTACCTCAAAAAGCGGGCCTAATATAAAACCTATAAGCATTGTAGCCGGGGGATATTCAAATTTTAACATTATATATCCAAAGACTGCAAAAAACAACATTACCCAGACATCCTTAAGGTTCTGGTTTAAACCATATACACCGGCTACACAAAAGATCAACATTGCAGGAAAAATAATGGACATAGGCAATTGTGCTACTCGTGTAAACAAATTGAAGGAAAACGATATAATAACGAATAGGATTAAATTTGATAAAATGAGACCCGCATAAACTGCGTATATCACATGTGGTGCCTCTCTAAAAATCAATGGACCAGGAGTAATCCCCTGTATTAAAAATGCTCCTATTAAAATTGCCGCTACAAGATCACCAGGCACACCAAGAGAGAGAAGTGGTATCAGATTGGCTCCACAGACGGCATTGTTTGCAGCCTCGGCCGCAATTACTCCTTGCAGTTCTCCCTCTCCGAATGTTTCAGGGTGTTTGGAAGCACATTTGGCCCTCTCATAACCAAGATAACTTGCAATTGTAGGCCCTAAAGCCGGTAATGAACCTATAAAACACCCTATAACTGAGGAACGAAAAATAGTTTTTAGAGAAAATCTAAATTCCTTAAAAGTGAACCGTTCGTCGTCTCTGCAGCTAGGAGGGGGTAGATACGCCTTAGCAGTAAATCCTTTTATACTAATAAATTTCTCGGTTTGTAGGAAAACTTCTGAAACGGCTAAAAGTCCGATTAACATTACTACTAAATCTATACCCCCTAAAAGAGTGGGCAGATTAAAGGTCAACCTGGGTGTTGAGCAAATCGGGTCCATCCCCACTGTGCTAAACAGAAGTCCAAGCACCCCCCCCAATAAGGCCTTTAATCATCGACTTGCCTGCCACAGACGAGATCATGGTCAGTGAAAAAATCATAATTACAGTATACTCAGACGGACCAAACTCAAGGGCAAATCGTGCAATTGGTTCAGCTACCAAAATTAATACGATGGAACTAAAAAGGCATCCCATAACGGAAGCAACCAGTGCTGCTTTGATAGCCTTTCCCCCCTTCCCTTGCTTCGCAAGTTTAGACCCGTCTGCAACCGTAGCGGCCGATGCCGGTGTGCCGGGAGTAGAGAGGAGAATTGCCGATATACTCCCGCCAAAGATTCCCCCATTATATGCTCCCAACAGCATGACGAGAGATTTAACCGGGCCCAAAGTAAAAGTTATCGGAATAACCAATGCTATCGCCATAGTAGCAGTCAATCCCGGTATGGCCCCCATTGTCACGCCAAGAAAAACGCCAAATATGAGATACACTATAGTATCTGGCTGACATATAGTGATAAACCCCTGCATTAACGACTCTAACATTTTAACTTTCCCTCAATCATGATTTCGGCTTCAGACTAATAGGCTACGCCCCTACTATTTAAGGAAGACGCACCCGTAACAGCCGAGTAAAGAACATATAAATTGAAAACGGCAACAATAATGCTGTAATAAAAAAAACTTTCCCAAATTTTCTTTGGCCATAAAACCACATAAAAACTCCCAAGGTTATTGCAGTTGTAGGAATATACCCCAATAAATCTACAACCAAGATATAGCCACATAAAATAACTAGTATAATTAAAAAAAATTTGAAACCCCGGGCTTTTATTTCATATATTTTTTGATTCCGTACTCGCTTTGTATAAAATCCGGATAATATAAGGCATATAGATAATAAAACTAAAAGACAAGCCAATATCTGTGGTAACAACCGCGGTGAGATAATTCCCAATGTTTTTACGTCTTTGATCTGAGCCGGAATAATTATCAATAGTAATGCTAACGAAAACACCATTAAAATAATTCCACCTACCTGTAATGTTTTACTTTCCTGTAATTTCACTTAACTCACCTTCTCTTTCCGTTATAAGGTTTTACCTAGTTAACTTAAAAGACCGTAAGGATTTTCGAGCAGGTACTTTATTGCCAGCTGGAATTGAGTGGCCGGGACACCCAGGATAATCCGGTGGTCATAAGTTAAACACAGGTTGGACATAGAGCGTACAATGATTTCGCCCTCCCGAACTACAGGCCGTAGTGTTATTGTTCCAATGCCAAGAATGGCGCTTTGAGGCTGTACGATCACGGGAGTAAAAACCTGAACTTCCTGCGGGCCTACATTCGAAATGGTGAAAGTTCCTCCTGTAATGTCATCCAGTGTCAGTTTGCCTGTGTGGGCTTTTTGTGTGAGGACATGCATTTGTTCAGCGATTTCTCTTATTGTCAGCTTTTCTACGTTGCGGATTACCGGCACTATAAGCCCGTCACCATCGTCTACCGACACGGCAAGCCCAATATTATAATATTTTTTAATAATGATTTTATCACCTGTAAGTGAAGAGTTTAGAATCGGGTGACTTCTCAAGGCAACTGCCACAGCTTTAACAAAAAACGCATTTAATGTCAGGTGCACCCCGTAATGTTCCTCCCAACTCTTAAGTAGCCGCTTTCTTAATGATATAAGCTCCGTAAGGTCCACTTCAATAGTAGAGGTTACATGAACGGCCACATCATGACTATGCCGCATATTTTCAGCTATAGTTTTACGCATTCCTACCAAAGGAATGACTTCTTCGCCGCCTATGGGCAGCATTGTCTTTTGATGGTCCTCTGTCTGAAGTGTTTTTGAATCTTGTGCGGCACTTACCTTTTGTGAATCGATATACTTGAGCACGTCCTCTTCCTTAATCCGCCCTTTGGGACCGCTGCCGGGTACTAGTATCAAGTCAATACCATGCTTTTTAGCACTGCGTTTTGCAAGCGGGGTGGCCCGTATAATCCTATTCTGCTGCTGTTTTTCCTTCTCTGAAACTTCTTTAACAGGTTGAGGATAATTTTCTGAATCTTCCGGCATCTCTGATCTTTCGGCGCTTTGAGAATTCTGCTTTTCTCCTCCAATCACCGCGATAACTTCGTATATCGGAACAGTACTTTCCTCGGGATAAAATATCCGTGTAACAACTCCGGATGCTGGAGCTTCAAGTTCAATTGTTATCTTATCCGTCATAATTTCTGCGATCGCTTCGCCTTCTTTAATTGTTTCACCCATCTTTTTGTACCATCGTGTAATGACCCCTTCAGTCATGGTCATCCCGTTTTTGGGCATTGTCACGTTTACAGCCATTGTTATCGAACTCCTTTAACGATTAAAAATTTATTAGAGTGATATTTACGCGAGCAGTTTTTTTACAGCCTCAATTATGCGCTTTTCATCGGGAATAAAGAATTTTTCCATTGGCGGACTGAATGGAACCGGGATATCAGGTGCTCCTATTCTCTCAATAGGGGCATCTAGGTAATCAAAAGTTTTTTGGGCGAGTATTGCGGCAATTTCAGCACCCGGTCCGCCGGTCAGACACGCTTCGTGTACAATTAGCACTCTTTTCGTTTTACACACAGAATTAATCAAAGTTTCTTCATCTAATGGTTTGAGCGTCCTCGGATCCACAACTTCTATACTGATACCTTCTTTTTCCATCTCTTCGGCCGCTCTCAACGCTTTTTTAACCATCAACGATGTAGCGATTATAGTAACATCATTGCCTTCCCGCTTTATATCCGCTTTGCCCAAAGGAATTATATATTCTTCCTTGAGAACCGTGCCTTTTGTAGCGTACAACAGTTTGTGTTCCAGGAAAACAACGGGGTTATTATCTCTTATCGAAGCTTTTAAAAGCCCTTTAGCATCATGCGGTGTAGACGGCATCACGATCTTGATTCCGGGAATATTCATCAGCCAACCCTCAACACTCTGGCAGTGATGTGCACCGGAACTGGTCCCCGCCCCCTGAGGTGCTCTTATCACTATTGGAACGTTCGCTTTGCCGCCATACATGTACCTCATTTTGGCTGCGCTATTCACAATATGATCCATGGCTATGGCTAAGAAATCGGCAAACATAATTTCCGGTACCGGCCTCATTCCTACAATGGCAGCTCCTACTGAGGCTCCTACTATTACCGATTCTGCAAGTGGGGTGTCTTTAATGCGTTTTTCTCCAAACTCTTCAACAAACCCCTGCGTAACTTTAAATGCACCCCCATAATTGGCAATATCCTCACCGAGTAAAAATACCCGTTCGTCGCGCCGCATTTCTTCCTGCAACGCCTCACGCAGTGCATCCCGATAAGTAATTTCTCTCATTACAATGCCTCCCTATGTTAATTTTGATCATCGTATACATCACTTAATGCTTCTTCAGGAGCAGGGAATGGATTTTCTTCAGCAAATTTCACGGCCTCGTCGATCTCAATACAAACCTGTTTTTCTATTTCAGCCTCGAGTTTTTTATTTAGAATGCCTTTTTCCATCAAATACTCTTTAAATCTTTTGACCGGGCAATTTTGCTTCATTTTTTCAACTTCTTTCTGGTCCCGGTAGCCACCCTTATCATTCTCAGAATGGCCACGCCATCTGTCAGTTTTACACTCAATCAAGGTAGGACCTTCTCCCCGTCGCGCTCTTCCAACGGCTTTCTGTGTGGCCTTAAACACTGCTAAAACATCATTCCCGTCAACAATTACCGCCGGCATACCGTACCTCCTATCAGCTACATTCTTGATGGCCATTTGCTTGCAAACCGGTGTAGATATGGCGTACCCGTTATTCTCACATATAAATATAACGGGAAGCTTCCATACCGCTGCCAGGTTAAGTGATTCGTGAAAATCACCCCGACTTGAAGCACCATCACCAAAAGTAGTTACAACCACACTATCTTTTCCTATTTCCTTTAAACCCAAAGCTGCTCCTACCGCAATAGGAATCGATGAACCTATCAGTCCGCTACCGACAAGGATTCCGAGATTCAAATCTCCCATGTGGTGCGAAGTTCCTTTGCCCCCTGATGGCCCCGTTTTCTTTCCATACATACCCGCCATCATTATTTTTGTTGATACTCCCTTGGTGTAAAACATCCCTCTCGATCTTAATGTATAGGCT
>NMQN01000747.1 GCA_003575245.1 Candidatus Atribacteria bacterium 1244-E10-H5-B2
TTGCTTGTGGGCATACAAACTTTTTATTCTTTTAAAAGAGGGGTGCTTGGCAACAACCTATAACCTAACACTCCTCTTTTATCTTTTTAACCTAAAAAAAAGGACATCACGGCTGTTTTTTTATCACCCCGTTAATGCCCAAAGTTACCTTCATTATAATCACTCACGAACCAAAGTCAAGAGTCCTTAGAAAATAAATAATCCCCCCTTAAATCCAGTGTCGTTTAATTGTTATTTTCTCTCCCGGCTTCCTCTTTTCCCTTGATAAGCCCCTTGATGATTTTTAAAGCCCTCGAATACTTAGCTCTTTCTCTCTCTGTCAGGTCTTCCTTCTTCAATTCCACCTTATAGAAAGTCTTTGTTTCTTCTAAACTCCTTAGATTTAACACCATTTTAAACCGCTTCCTTTCTTATAATCACCGCCTTTATATTAAATTTTAATGTATGATTCCTTGCAGTTATTGTGAAATCTTAAAATGCTTGCCTCTGTCATAAGACCCTGGATCTTACACCTGGCGATATGGGGATTTGTGTCTGCTAAATTTTTAAATAGACCGAAAGCCCTGGCCTTTTTCCATTCGGTAATACTTTCCCTTAATTCCTTTCTGCTAAATTTCGTTAGATTCTCGCACTTATAGCAATCCTCTTTACCGGCTTCGATTTTCTTCAGGATATCCTCTAATTGATTTTCCTCTTTCCGGTAATATTCTTTTCTCCGGTATTTTTGCCAATCCAGCCAGGTAGAAAGAAAATTGATAAGCGTCCTGAGCTCATCATACCTGCCGGGCAATACGTGCCTGGCCTTTTTCTCTTGTTCTAATCTTTCCTTAATATCTTGAATCTCTTTAGCGGTTACTATTTCAAACATAATCAAAACCCCTTTTTCCTTTGATTGTCCTGACTAATCGATTAAACAATATTCCCCTTATAGCGTGAGTGTGTAGTAATTACCAATTTTTATCACCTTTCCTGGCCTGTCAAAATAAGAAGAACTTTCTCTAATTCCTTTGTATTGATTTTATTGTAACCGGCCATCGATCCCACCTCTTTGATCTCGTGTAATTCTGCGTGGCAATTTTTACATAAAACCGCGCATTTTTCTACTTCTTCTTTGATCTTCTCTAAATTAGATGATTGGCTAATATTAAATTCCTTACCTCCGCCGATATGGTGAAAGTCTAAGGCACTTGTGCATTTCTTATATCCGCAAAATTGACAACCTTTTATCCGCTTATATAAAATAAGGTAATTTCTTACTCTTTCGTCTTTAATGTTTATCAACCCCTCTATTTGATTTTTTCCTGATTTCGTATATAAAGGGAGCGGTTTATATACGAAACCTACTAAAAGTTTAATTAAACTAAAGATGATTCCCCGTTTCTGTTCAATTCTTCAACTTTAAACTTTGACGTTCCTCTGTCTAATATTAGTTTTATTGTTCCCGGATACCACCGGCCACCTCTTTTAGTAGGGACCCCATTCTGATTTAATTCCCTGGCAATTGCTCCCATACTCATTTTTCGATATCTCTTTAGATAGCGGATCCTCTTAACCGTATCCTGTTCTCTTTTATCTACCTCTAAAAATTTACTCTCTCCGGGATTGGCATTATATCCGAGAGCCGGACTCCCGACATATTCCCCTTTCTCTATTTTGTAATTTAATACTGCCCTGGTCCTCTCACTTATTAAGTCCCTTTCCATTTGCGCCATCGCTCCTATTATGGTCATAAAGAAATTACCCTGAGCGGTAGAAGTATCTATCCTTTCGGTAATACTATGAAACTGGACTTTATTTTTCTTGAAGATTTCTTCTACTAAATATAACAAATCGAAAGTTCTCCGGGTCAACCGATCCATTTTATAGACTATAATATGCTTAACAAGGCCCCCTTCAATTAGAGATAATATTTTTTGTATTCCTTCCCGGTTCAGGTCCTTACCGGATAGCCCCTCATCTTTTATCATTTCCACCCTGCCTAAATTATGTAATTTTGCATATTGTATTATTTTATCTTCCTGGACATCGAGAGAAAGACCTTCCCGAGCCTGTTCTTCCGTAGATACCCGGCAATAGCCGACTAACTTGATTAATTCTTTCTTCATTATTTTTATTCACCTTCTTTTTTTCTATTTCTTCTTGCTTTCATAGACCGGGAATTTTTCGATTAGATCAAACCCACCGTCAGGATTCAGAAAGGGATTCTTTTTATCTTTCTTTATTCTCCGATTCAGGATACCCGATACCCTCTCAACGTCCTCGATATTTTCTTCTGTTCTTCTTTCTCTTTCGGGCATAATATCACCACCTTTTTTGACTTCTCTTATAAATTCAGAAGTGCCAAAGATAGATCAGTCTTGACTGGGTTCCCCTTCTTCTCTCCACTTCCTTTGATTAAGAAATTTCTCCAGGTCCTTCTCCTTGATTCTCCAAACCCGGTTAAGTTTATAACCGGTCAGCTTTCCACCCCGTATAAAGTTTTTTACCGTATTTTCGTGAACGTTCAGCCTTTGAGCTACTTCTTGAAGAGTTAACATCACAAATCCCCCTTTATTTTTATTCTGTCTAATTTTACCACCATAAACAACATTTGTCAACAATAATAAATAATTATAAGAAAATAGATAAAAGTAGTTCAGGGATCAGTCGGATTAAATATCCCCTGCCCCCTCTTAAAAAACGTTTATTTAAGGGGGCAGGGAACGGCAATCCGGAGAACTCTGGAAGAAGACCGGACCACCGGGATTTCATTCCTTAATTTAAGACCTGTATTATCTCTTTATATTTCCTTCAAGCACTTTCTTTCTATCGTTATACGGAAAGTATGTACCGTGTACGACAGATTCAATTTCAAGTTTTTTAATCCGCTTTTCAAAGCCTTCTAATGTTTCAATTAAAGGCCTCTCCTTGCGAACGTTTGCTGGAGAATAATCTTCAGTTTTTTCACTGCATATTTTTTTTAATTCTTCTAAATTTTTATTCATTCAAATAATCCTCCTGGAACAGACTAACTATCTTGTTAATTTATCTTTCCTTATATCATCTTTTAATTCTTTTCCTGATTTATAAGCTACTAAAGCTAATAACGCAAAATGTAATACTGGTATCATAAACCACCACCACATTTTAAAAACACCCCCTTTAATTTTTTTATCCTTTATATATCTCTTTTAAATTTTTATTAGCCTCATTAACTCCCTGGACAAAATTCTCCCATTCCTTAAGTTTAAAACCGCAAGAGGCCGAAACGTCTAAACTGGCAATATAAAGGCCTATCTCATCTTTTTCCAGTTCGCAACCCATCGCCAGGGATTCCCCGATCTTAATTTCTGATAATAAAGTTTGTTTATCCTTCCCAAAGACCTTTACAAATCCCTTAAATTTACTTATATTTTTCATAATAATTTTTTAATCTCCTTTTTGATCATCATAATTTTTAAATAGCCCTGCTCCCCTCAGATAAAAGGTTTTAAAAGAAGGGGAGCAGGGGATCGGAGATCCGGATCTGTTCTTTTAGTCCTTACCGGATCACCGAAATTTTTTACCAAATCCTGCGAATGATCTTACGCCCTATGACCTTATTTTTGACTCTCCTGGCCAGCTTTTTAGGATCTCCGCTTGTAATAACCCGGACATCATTAGCTTGTCTGGCCAGTTTATAAAGAAAGCTAACCGTCTTAGTCATACTACTCATTTAATTAAACCCCCCTTTTTTTGGTTATTCTAAATATCTTTAAATTGCGATCCTATGTTTTAAATTATATTCCCTATTGTATTTTCTGATCCTTTCCCTATTTTTTATTATCCAAAGTTTTCTCCTGTCCAGGCAGGCCTCTTTATTCTCCTGGTAATATTTCAAGTTCCTTTTTTTGATCGCTTTTTTATTGCTCTTATACCATTTTTTAGCGTTCTCCTTTAACTGCTTTTTATGTTTTCTCCAGTAATCTTTAAAATAAAGGCTCCGATCCTTTTTATTAATTTTTTGATACTCTTTAATCTTTACTAATATTAGCTCTCTGTTCTGGTAATAATATTCTAAAGATTCTTTGTTTCGGCACTCTTTGCAGATTCCGAGCCTGCCGTCAGTATTTCTCTTCTCTATCGAAAACTTGAAGATCGGCTTTATTTCTCCGCACTTTGAGCAAGTCTTAAAGCATTTTGTTTTTTCTCTAATTTTATTCTCTCTCTCCTGAAAGTCCAGGCCGACCGGAGAAAAATAATCCAATCCAAAATCGGTTGAACCCGACTTTTTCACCTATTATCACCTTCTAAAAATTTCTTTAAAATACCCCTAAAAATCGTTTTTCCTGCCTTCTAAAAATAACCTGCCCCCCTTGGAGAAAAGGTTAAAAAGAAGAAGGAGAGCAGGGGATCGGCAATCCGAAGAACGCATAAAAACCCGGATCACCAAATTATTTTAAAGTTTTTCCTTTGCAATATCTTCTTTTAATTCTTTGCCTGACTGATAAGATATTAGTCCTATCGCGAGAAAATTAATTATTGGAATCGAAATCAACCACCACATAATTTTAATTACCCCCTTTAATTTATTTTAACTGGGCAGATTCGCTATGATAGTTATACCTTCCCCTGGCTCTTTCTATATTCCGGCCACATTTGGGGCATTTATAATTATCAAGAGGATAGCCCTTCTTTCCCACAATCGCTTGGCCTTTCCAGTCGCAGTTTTTGCATTTAACTTTGATATGCATTTTTAAATACCGCCTCATTATTCCCAGAAATATCGTCTTTTTACTCACCTTTGATTCTCTCATATTAGATTATCCCCTACTTTTAAAAATAACCCTGCCCCCCTCTGAAAAAAGGTTAATAAAAAAAGAGGAGCAGGGGACCGGAGATCCAGAGAACGCATAGAAAGCCGGACCGCCGGGTATATTTTTAATAGCCCTTTCTGCTATTCTGGAATACTGCTTTATGATCATAGGCAATAAATTTTTTATGCTTTAATTTTTTCCCCGGCTTTCTCTCTTCCCTAATGATTTTTTCGATAGACTTTAAAGCCTTTAAGTAATCTTTCCTCTTTTTTCCGGTCAGGCCTCTCTTCTTCAATTCCACCTTATAGAAAGACCTGGTTTCTTCTAAAGCCTTTAGCTTTATTTTCATTCTTTAAACCACTCCCCTATATTTTTATGCTCACCACCTAAACCTACCTGATTTTTTTCTTACAGAATACTTCTTCTTCTTCTCCGGCTTCTCCGGCTTTTTTATAAATACAAGATAGATTATCCCAGCTATAAACAACAGAAAAATCAACCATAAAAAATATATCATTTTTTTACTCCCTTCTCTTAACAGATAGAAAATGTTAAGATAGAGAGGTCGGGGAATCCCCAAAGAATAGGATTGTAAGGATTCAACTTTTAAATCTTATTTAGAGGGGATTCCCTGTCCCTCTTTAAATCGTTCAGAATAGCCCAAAAACCGCTCAATTTTCGCTCTGTTAGCGTTTCTCTAACCCACTCGATACCTTTTTTACTACCCCCTTTTTAGCTCTAAACCCTGAAAGCTATAAGATATAAGGCTTTTCTGCCAATTTCGCTAAAATAAAAGCTAATATAAAGCCTTTTAAGGGGGGTGTTTTTTTCGATAGGTATAATCATAAGCGAAATATCGTTATTTTAATTAAAAACTTGCACCTATAAATTAAAATTATTGAATAACTTTAATAAAGCCGGATTGCCGGGATTCGATTCTTTAATTTAAAATTTAATTACCAAATTTTAATTTCATTTTTACTGAATCATCTCCCTAATATAGTCGGCAGAAAAAGGATAATTTGTGGAAAATAAGTAATTAACAGTAAATCTAAGATTAGTACTGCCAGATAGGGTAATATTGCTTTTGCCACTTTTTCTATAGGTAGTTTAGTAATGCCACAGACTACAAAAAGGTCAAGTCCCACAGGCGGGGTAATACAACCAATGGCCAGATTTACTATCATCAAGACCCCAAAAAATATGGGATTTATCCCAAATGATATCGCTACTGGGAATAAAATGGGGACTAGTATGACTACTGCTGCAGAAGCATTTACAAGGGTACCTACAAATAATAACAGTATATTAACCAACATTAAAAAAACAATAGGACTACTGCTAATAGAGGTCATAAACATTGCTACTGTATGTGGGACCCGGGCATTAGTTAAAATCCACCCGAAAAGATTAGCTCCTCCGACTATGAACATAATAACCGTGGTATTTACTGCTGCTTTTAATATTACCGATGGTAAGTTTTTGATAGTTAGTTCTTTATAAATAAAAAGCCCTACAAACAATCCATAAACTGCTGCCACCGCTGCCGCCTCTGTAGGGGTAAATATTCCTCCATATATCCCCCCCAAAATAATTATCGGCATCATTAAAGCAAAAAGACTATCCCTAAATGATTTAATAATATTTATCAAAGAGATCCTACCTGTACTTTTAATACCTCTCTTTTTACAAAGAAAATAACTGAGGACACACATCGATAAACCCATAATTATCCCTGGTCCGAATCCTCCTAAAAAGAGGTCTCCAATGGAAACCCCGGCTGTTACCCCAAAAACAACCAGTGTTATACTCGGTGGTATAACTATCCCCACAGTCCCACCTGCAGCTATAATTGCTGCTGCAAAATCCCTTTTATATCCTGACTTCTCCATTTCATCGAATAAGGTAGAACCTAAAGCTGCTGTAGTCGCAGCTGAAGAACCAGAGATAGCCGCAAAGAACATCCCAGTTACCGCCACAACTAATGCTAATCCTCCAGTTATAAATCCTACTAGAGAATTGGCAAATTTTACTAATCTTTTAGTAACTCCACCTGAAGCCATGAATGAACCTGCTAACATAAAGAATGGTATTGCCATAAAAGAAAATGAATCTATCGCAGTAAACATCCTCTGAACAACAATCATCAGAGGAATTTTCATAATAGTACAAGTAACCACCGCAGATGATAACCCTAATGCTACCCCGATAGGGGCTCCTATTAGTAATAAAGTTGCAAAACTAATGAATATTATCAACAGTAACAATATCATTCCACCTCAATTTCTATATTTATTCTCAATTTAACTTCCTGACCGTAAAGTATCAATGATTAAAATTAACATATTACAAAACATTACAAACGCAGCCACAGGGATTGCCAAATATATATAGGACATGGGGATCCTTAAAGCTGGAGAAAGTTGGTAAGAGGTTAATGTTACTATTTTTATCCCGTGGTAAAATAAAATTGTTACAAACACCATAATAGAAGTATAAGCAGCAACCTTAGTGTATTTAGCTGTTTTCCCTTTTAACTTTTGGGACAATACCCCCACTACAATATGCCCATTTTCTCTGGCCACAACTGCAGTCCCAAAAAATACTATATATACAAACAAGTACCTCGCTAATTCCTCAGAAAAAGTTAAAGAGTTTTGGAATACATAACGGAAAATAACTTGTATAAAAATAACAAATAACATTACAACCATAGCAATAATTATTGCCCATTTCAAACATTTATTCACCCTATCCATAAATCTCTTCAAATATCATCAACTCCTCTTAAGAGTAGAAGTGGGCAAGGGGATGAATCTTCCTTGCCCACTATAAACATTCTGAATACTTATAAGTATTTCTCGTATTCTACACAATCTTCCGGTTTTATATCTACTATTTTGTCAATGTTCTCTTTCCCTACTTGGTCTTCAAACATTTTCCATACTCCAGCAGTAGCTTCTCTAAAGGGTTCTTTATCAACTTCAATTATCTCGCATTTGCCACTTTCTATTATATTCTTCCAAAAACTTTTATCTAATTCAACACACTGACTACGATGCCAGTCTAAAGCTTCAATAGCACTATCTGTTATGGCCTTTTGGAAATCTACTGGTAATTTATTCCACGAAATCGTACTAATCAACAAAGGTTCAGCAGAATAAGTGTGTCCAGTTAAAGATATATATTTTTGGACCTCAAAGAATCGTTTGGTCCAAATGTGTGACACAGGATTTTCTTGACCATCGACCGTCCCCTGTTGTAAAGCGGTAAATAGTTCTCCAAAAGCCATAGGAGTAGGATTTGCACCCAATGCATTCATCATTTCGATATAAACTGGTTGTTCCATTACCCGAATTTTTAACCCTTTCATATCCTCAGGAACCCTTACAGCTCTCCTACTGTTAGTAAGATGCCTAACTCCATTTTCAAAAAAGGCCAATAATTTCAATCCTAACGGTTCTAAATCTTTACCCATTTCCACCCCTATTGTATCTAGTGCTCTGTAAGTATGAGGGATATCCCTAAATATAAAAGGTAGGTCGAATATAGCCATTTTAGGGAGGAAATTTGCTAATACTGCTGTACTGGTCAAAGTCAAATCCACTGTACCAAAAGTTAAACCTTCCACTAAATCCCTCTGATTTCCTAATTGGCTACCAGGGAATATCTGGATTTCCACTTCTCCATTAGTCTTCTCATAAACCAATTCGGCAAATTTTACTCCTCCTTGGGCGTAAGGTTTTGCAGGCTCAGCTACATGTCCTAATTTTAAAACATATTTTGGACTGGCAAAAACAAAGCTTCCTAATAATGAAACAGCCATCAAAGTAATTAAACACACTAAAAATATTCTTTTCATTTCTAAATCCTCCTTAAATTATTACTTTTTTTTTAATTCATAATTCATTATCTTAATATGGTCATCACATCCTTAAATTTCATTAAGAAAATTCACCTCCTTTCTTCTTTTAAATTTTTTAAATACCAAATAATATCGTCACATAATATACTTGCATATCAAACTTTGTAAATTTTTATATAGTTTTTACTTTCGCTACCCCACTTTCTATAGCAGCCTTAGCTACTGCCTCTGATTCCCGCTCTACTACTCGGGGGTCAAAGACATCCGCAATAACATTCTCATCATTTAATTCATCCTCTGATATTAGGGAAGCCAGGGCATAGGCAGCAGCCAATTTCATCTCTTCATTTATTTGACTTGCTCTTACTTTTAGTGCTCCTTTGAAGATAGCCGGAAAACCGAGACAATTGTTTACCTGGTTGGGAAAATCAGAACGACCGGTGGCTACAATTCGAGCACCTGCTGCTTTAGCTACATCAGGCATAATCTCAGGGGTGGGGTTGGCCATGGCAAAGATAATAGAACCAGAAGCCATAGTCTTTACCATTTCCGCTTTTAGGGCTCCTGCTACTGATAGGCCTAAGAATACATCAGCTCCCACTATGGCATCTACCAAGGTCCCTTTAATCTTATCTTTATTGGTAATTTTTGCCATCTCTTCTTTAACCGGATTCATATTTTCTTTTCTGCCTTCATAAATGGTTCCCTTGGAATCACAGAGGATGGCATTCTTTACTCCGGCAGACATAATGAATTTTAATACCGCTATGGCTGAGGCTCCGGCTCCATTTACCACTACCTTTATCTTGTCTAAATCTTTACCTACTACCTTTAAAGCATTAATCAGGCCAGATAATGCTACGATTGCAGTGCCGTGCTGGTCATCATGAAATACAGGGATATCCAGTACCTTTTTAAGTCTTTCTTCTATTTCAAAACAACGGGGGGCACTGATATCCTCTAAGTTAATCCCTCCGAAGCCTGGAGCTATCAAAGTTACAGCTTCCACAATCTTATCCGGGTCTTTGGTAGCCAGACAGATAGGAAAGGCATCTACTCCGGCAAAGTGCTTAAAGAGAACGGCTTTGCCTTCCATTACCGGTAGAGCGGCTTCTGGACCAATATCCCCCAGGCCCAAGACAGCAGTTCCGTCAGTCACCACTGCTACCATATTTCCTTTAGTAGTATATTTATATACTTGAGAGACATCCTGGTGGATTTTTCGACAGGGTTCGGCTACACCGGGAGTATAGACCACAGCTAAATCATGCATATTTTTTATTTCAGTCTTACTTATTACTTCAATCTTTCCTCTGTTTTCTTCGTGTAGTTTTAAGGCCTCTTCGTTAAGATTCATTTGTTATAATCTCCTTTCTATTTAAGATTTTCTTAGCTCAGATTCTAATTTGCCTCATAACAAGGCAATTCTCATCCATCTCCCAGCCTAAAAAGAGATTGCTTTATACTTTTTTTTATAGCGGTATTCCGGCATTCCCTTGACCTTCCTCTATCCTCTTCTTTAACTCCTTCCTTCTGGCCTCATAGAATTGTTGTAATTCTTTATCTTCGGTAATCTTTAGTTACTTAAAACTACCATCAATTATCCTCACAAATACCCTAAATCGCTAAAATTTATACCCTAAAACGTGAAATTTTAGGTTGGCCTTTACCAAACCCTTCACCTTTCCGAGATTCTTTGTTATTAGAGATTTGCTGGAGTTCACCACCACACTTAGGACATTTCTCTTTATATTTGTGTTTTACACTCCAGCCACAAAATACACCTTTACATTTAGGACATAAATATTCAGGCATTATTTACCACCTTCCTTCTTCAATTCCCACTTATAAAAAGGCAAAATTTTTTTGTAGTTTTTAAAATTTAACCTCATTATCCCCTTTGGCGTATCATTTATTTGCCTTCTCCGGATAAAAATTTATCTAAATTTTCACACCATTTTAAAGCGTGATCTAATCTTCCGTTTTTTATTTATTTATCACCTTCCTTTAAATTCCCTTCTCTATAAATTTATCTAACCTGGTTCCCTCGTCTCTCTCTTTTTCTTGCACTAGTCCTAAAAGTTCATAGTCAATATTTTTCATTATGCAATCTTCTATAATCTTTCTCAGTATATCCGGGGGCAATGAGTCAAGCTCTACTACTCTATCAGAGCCGGTTTTCTCGACAAATTTATCATAATTTTTATCTGTCTTTTTAGCCCGGTCTGAAGGTAAGCGATATTTTTCTATCTGATCTTCTGTCAGAGCGATTCTATCGGGAATCTCAACGTTTACGCCATATTTTATAAGTCTTTTTTTTATAGACTCATAAATAGCCAATCCTGAAGGGTCATAATCCCCTACATAGTATAAAAAGCACTCTTTATCGCTTTGAGCCTTATATCTTAAAGAAGTCTCGTATATCCCGGTTCGAGGATACTGCCCCCTCGCTATCTGTAAACCGACATCGTATCTATGAGTAATTATATTTATGACAGCTCTCAAAGCGTCTTTCTCTGTCCAAATCTCTATATATTTAAGCTGGTTTCGCCACTTGTCTTTAAGATAAGCATTTTTAACCGTATCCATAAAATCTTTAAGGTCGAGCCAAGAGCTTAGTTTATCGAACACCCTTGTCCGGTCTGTAAATTTAT
The DNA here is from genome assembly GCA_003575245.1 of Candidatus Atribacteria bacterium 1244-E10-H5-B2. The sequence continues at coordinate 11,295 of NMQN01000747.1, forward strand.
CTTCTGGTAGTAATCCCAAATCTCGACCAGTTACGCAATCCCGAGAGACTTTTTTGTATTTACCCTCTAAATTAGGAATAATTTGCTTAGCAACTAACTGGTAGAATATCTGCCTAATCGTTAAAGCAAAGTCATAACTATCTAATACATCTTTTATCTGCCCTATAAATTCCAAAGTCTCTTTATGTATACCCATTCTATCTTCCTTTCAATCTGATGACATAGCCCTCTTTAACCAGTATTGCCTCTGGTATTCCCGAAACTTCTCCGGGTGTTTTTTATGATATTCCTTGAGCCATTTCTTGTTATAATCTTTGTTTTTGGCCCGCCACCTTTTGTAATATTCACGCCTTGCCTTTTTCATCTTTTCATAGGCTTCAGGATCACTCGCTTTTAACTTTTGTAGATATGCTTTCCGGTATTTGTAAATTTCCCTGTTTATCAGCTTCTTTGCCTTTGGACCCTCGACATTCACACTTTTATCTTTGACATTCACACTTTCACCTAAAACATTCACACTCTCATTTTTAACATTCACACTTAAGGCATACTTACCATAGC
>NMQN01000799.1 GCA_003575245.1 Candidatus Atribacteria bacterium 1244-E10-H5-B2
ATTATTAAATGAAAAGATTCGTGGAGCAATTTCTGGTAAATTAATTCCACAGCTGGGACAAGAAAAATGCTCGCTAAACATCTTTTCTTTACCACCTTCTCTATCAATTACCACTATTCCTTCACTTAAACTTAAAGCAGTTTCGATAGAACCAGCCAAGCGAGTCTTTATTTCAGGCTTTACTGACAATCTGTCTACCACGACTTCTATATTATGATTTTTATACCTATCGATTTTTATATCTTCTTCTACTTCGAAAGTGTTCCCATCAACCCTTACTCTAACAAATCCCTTTTTTTGAATATTTTCTAATATTTGTTTGTGTTCACCTTTTTTAAAGCGAATTATCGGGGCCAAAACTTGTATTTTTGTTCCCGGGGATAAATTTAGAATTTGATCAACCATTTGCTCGACCGTCTGCTTGCTAACTCGTCTACCACATTGCGGGCAATGAGGTATTCCAATCCGGGCAAAAAGTAACCGTAAATAATCATAAATTTCCGTTACGGTGCCTACTGTAGAGCGAGGATTCTTACTTGCTCTTCTCTGATCAATTGAAATCGCTGGTGACAATCCTTCAATGTAATCCACGTCAGGTTTTTTCATTCTTTCCATAAATTGACGAGCATAAGAAGACAAAGATTCAATATATCTTCTCTGGCCTTCTGCATAAATCGTATCAAAAGCTAAAGAAGATTTACCAGAACCGCTCAATCCAGTAATTACAATTAATTTGTTTCTGGGTATCTCCAAATTAATATTCTTTAAGTTATGTTCTCGAGCCCCTTTAATTATTATCTTAGTCTGAACCACTTATCAATTCTCCTCTAAATCAGTATATAGTGTATAGTATCGAGTATATAGCAAGGATCAAAGAAAAATAATTTCTAAATTCTAATTAGCTACATAAGTAAGCTCATTCTGGATACTGGATTCTGGCTCCTGAACTTCTATCTTGTTCACGAGATACGAGTTATTCTCTTTGCTCTAAGCTATTCTCTATTTTTCTTCACTATATACTATATACTAAATACTAAATGCTGTTTTGCTACTTTATTTCCCCGAATAGAGTTTTCTCTTTTTTTAATCTTCTTATCTCATCTCTCAACAAGGCTGCTCTTTCAAAATCTAAATTTTTCGCTGCTTGCTTCATCTCTTTCTCTAAGGATTTTATCAATAACCATAAATTACTCTGACTTAAGTATTTTTCATGTTCTTCATTAACAGTAGAAAAATCTTCGAAATTATTTACATTATTGATAATAGCAAATTCTTCTACCGGCTTAGTTATGGTTTTGGGAATTATCTGGTATTTACGGTTATACTCTAATTGTATTTTCCTTCTTCGGTTAGTTTCTTTCACTGCCCTTCTTATCGACCCAGTAATGTTTTCGCAATATAAAATAACTGTGCCGTTTATGTTTCTTGCTGCTCTCCCCATAGTCTGAATTAAAGAGGTTTCTGACCTTAAAAAACCTTCTTTATCTGCATCCAAAATAGCTACTAAAGATACTTCTGGAAGGTCTAATCCTTCTCTTAAAAGGTTAACTCCTACTAACACATTAAATTTACCTAATCTTAAATCCTTTAAAATGTTAATCCTTTCCAAAGTTTTAATCTCTGAGTGAAGATATTTTGCTTTTATATTAATTTCATCCAAATACTCAGCTACATCTTCAGCCATTCTCTTAGTTAAAGTAGTCACCAATATTCTCTCTCTCTTTTCCGTCCTTTTTTTTATTTCTGCTATTAAGCTATCAATCTGATTTTTAGCTGGTTTTAAAATTATCTCCGGATCAACTAATCCTGTGGGTCTGATAATCTGTTCAACTGTTTGTTTACTTCTTTCTAATTCATATTTGGCTGGGGTTGCTGAAACGAAGATAACTTTTTCCATGTAATTTTCTATTTCCTTAAAATACAGTGGTCTATTATCATAGGCAGAAGGTAGACGAAAACCATATTCTACCAAACTATCCTTCCGAGACTTATCGCCCGCAAACATACCTCTTAATTGAGGAATAGTAACGTGGGATTCGTCAATAAACATCATAAAATCAGAAGGAAAATAATCTAACAGAGTTGCCGGGGGTTCTCCTGATTCTCTTCCGCTAATATGACGAGAATAGTTCTCAATTCCACTGCAATATCCCACTTCTTTTAACATTTCTAAATCATATTTAGTTCTTTGTTCTAATCTTTGAGCCTCTAAGAGCTTTCCCTCTTTTTTAAAATATTTTAATCTTTGTCTTAATTCTTCTTCAATAGATAAAATTGCTCTTTCTAATTTATCTTTAGTGGTAACAAAATGTTTTGCAGGATAAACTATCAATTTATCTATTCTCTTTATAACTTTTCCGGTTAGAGGGTCTATCTCGGAAATTGCTTCTATTTCATCACCCCATAACTCTATACGAAAAGCATATTCTAAGTAGGAAGGAAATATTTCAATTACATCTCCTCTAACTCTAAAACATCCACGATGAAAATCAATATCATTTCTCTCGTAGTGTATATTTATAAGCCTTTCTAAAATATTATCTCTTTTGATAATTTCGTTCTTACTAACTTTTAATACTAATTCTTGATAATCTTTAGGTGAACCTAACCCGTATATACAAGATACGCTGGCGACGATAATCACATCTCTTCTTTCTAAGAGGGAACTGGTAGTAGAGAGTCTTAAGCGGTCAATCTCTTCGTTTATAGAGGAATCTTTCTCAATATAAGTATCTGTTCTAGGAATATAAGCTTCAGGTTGATAATAATCATAGTAACTTACGAAATATTCCACTGCGTTATCAGGAAAAAACCTTCTAAACTCACTGCACAATTGAGCAGCTAAAGTTTTATTGTGCGAGATAACCAGAGTGGGTAATTGAACTTTTTGAATTACATTTGCCATAGTAAAAGTCTTCCCTGAACCAGTTACTCCCAGTAAAGTTTGATATTTGTAACCATTATTTATACCCTCTACTAATTTTTTTATAGCGTGGGGCTGGTCACCCTGAGGGGGATAATCAGATACCAAATTAAATTTTTGAACCATTTTCAGCACCTTTTAAAAAACTACAACTATAATTAAAATTCAAAACTCACTTTGGATCTCAAATAATTATACATTTATTATACCGCATTGCGTATCGAGTATCGAGTATCGCGGACAAGAACAGTGATGAGTAATCTGTAATAAGTAATTTGTAGGGGCACGATGCATCGTGCCCAAGGTAAACCCTGCTTAGTAGATACTCACTTAGCAGGGTAAACAAAAGATAATAAAACAGGAAGGGCACAATTCATTGTGCCCCTACACCTGAATCTTATTTTTTTCACGCGATATACGATACACGATATATAAAAAAAGTTTTGAGTTTTGAATTATGGTTTTTCGCTTTTAGCTTTAAGTTTTTAGCTATACACCGATAATTTAAATCTGGAAAATTACATTTAAAACTAACGACTATTCACTATTCACTAACGACTAATACATTAATGACTAATTTAATTGGTTAATCAGCTTAATCTAAAAATAAATCTACGATTTTTGAATTATTAACATCTACCAAGCCTTTATTGGTTATTTTAAGATGGGGGGCTACCTCTAAAGATAGGAAGGCGATACTCATAAAAGGATCATCTACTTTGACCCCTAAATTTTTCGCAGTTCTATAAATAGAATCTAAATTTTCTTTCACATCTAATAAAGGTCTATCTGACATCAAACCAGCAATAGGTAAAGGCAAGGAATCTACTATTTTTTCATTCACTGATATTGCCAATCCACCTCCCATCTTAGCAATAGCTGCCCCGACATTTAACATATCTTTATCATTAGTACCCACAATTATAATATTATGGGAATCATGGGCAACAGACGATCCTAATGCACCTCTTTTCAGACCAATACCTTTAACTAAACCTATACTCACTTTTTCTGAAGCATGATGTCTCTCTACTACAGCAATTTTTAAAACATCATGCTTGGTATCAGAAACTACTAAGCCTTCTTCAATTTTAGGAACCTCTATAATTTCTTCAGTAATAATTTGACCTGGAGTAATTTTTATAATTCTGCATTTATTGCCTTCTACTGGAATCTTAAAATCTTCAAGGTAAAGCCACTTGATATTAATTGATCCCCTAATAGGCACCTCCGATGGTTTGGGACTTAGCTCTAATAACTCTCTGTTTTCGGCTACTAATTTTCCATTATTAAAAACTTTAAGGATGTTAAAATCTTTAAAATTATCAAAAACAACCAAATTAGCCACATAACCAGGAGCAATTGCACCTAAGTTTCTTAGTCTAAAATATTCTGCAGTATTCAGGGTGGCCATCCTTATGGCGGTAACAGGATCTATGCCCTTCTTTATGGTAGTTTTTATAATATAATTAATATGCCCCTCTTCAATTAAATCTTTGGGGTGACGATCATCGCAACAAAAGAAACATCTCCTGGAATTATCAAGATTTATAAGTGGCAAAAGGTCGATTAAATTTCGAGTAACTGACCCCTCTCTCAACATAATATACATACCTAATCTCAATTTTTCTTTAGCCTCTTCTACTGTAGTACATTCATGGTCAGATCTAATTTGAGCAGAAACATAGGCACAAAGATCCTTACCGGATAAATTAGGAGCATGTCCATCAATGCATTTTTTTGAGGATACAACTATTTTATCTAAAACCTCAGGAACTTGGTTTAAAACTCCCGGAAAATTCATCATCTCTCCTAATCCTAAAACCCATTTTTCGTCTAAGAGGGGAAATAAATCATTTACACTAAGATTTGCTCCGGAAGTGCCTAAAGATGAAGCGGGAACACAAGAAGGAAGCATCATAAAAATATTTAAGGGGTTATATTTGCTGGATTCCAACATATAGCTTATACCTTCTAAGCCTAAAACATTGGCAATCTCGTGAGGGTCAATAATTACCGACGTTGTCCCCATTGGTACTACGGTCTTAGCAAATTCTGATATTCTTACCATTGAACTTTCTAAGTGAATATGGCCATCTATAAATCCGGGAGACAAATAACAATCAGAAATATCTATTTCCTTATCAGCGTCATATCCCTCCCCTAATCCTACAATCATATCCTTATAAACTACAACATCGGAAGTATATATTTCTCCGGAAAAAACATTTATTATCTTCCCATTCCTTAATAATAGATCTGCTTTTTCCTCTCCTCGAGCAACTTTAATAATTTCTGCAAGATTCATATTAATCACCCCTTCTTCATATATCGTATATCGTATTTCGTGAAAAACCTATACTTTATTCGC
>NMQN01000495.1 GCA_003575245.1 Candidatus Atribacteria bacterium 1244-E10-H5-B2
AGCTTTAAATAGACAACCAGATAACTAATTCTTAATGAGATAAGTTTTACGAGATACTAGATACGATTTTATTCTGGCTCCTAATTTCTTATTTCTTTACTAAATACTATATACTTATTCTTCTAGCTGCTATACGCTAAACGCTGTCTTTCTTCACGCAATACGATATACGAGAGAGCTTGACAATTCGGATATTTGGTTATATTATTTATATACCCCCATAGGGTATAGAATAAATATAGGATAAATTGTTACCATTATGAATGATTCATACTTTAATCAATTGGAAAAAATAAAAATATTAAGTCGATTAAAAAGGATAGAAGGTCAAATCAGAGGTATCCAGGGAATGATTATTGAAGAAAGACCTTGTTCAGATATTATGGTTCAAATGGCAGCAGCTAAATCAGCTCTTAATCAAGTAAGTAAACTTATTTTAGAGAATCATGTTAATTCCTGGTTTGATTCATCTGTTTCTTCTGATGATATTTCTCAGGAAATGTTTGCCGAGGTAATGGACCTGATATTAAGGTTTGTAAAGTAAGAAGCAATTACTAAATTAGATAAATATAGTAAAATCAATAATCCAGAAGCCAAAATAAAACAAATAAGATTCAAAGGAGAACCATTTCTTAACTTTGGATTAATTATACAGATTAGTTGAGTTAATTGACAATTATTTATATTATAAATTATAATTTAAACAGAATTTAAGTATATACGAAATAATAAGAAATATTGGAGAAAAACTAAATACAAATGTTATGTCAAATATGCAAGAAAAAAGAAGCTACCATAACGCTCACTAAAATTGTGGGAGGGCAAAAAACAGAGATTCATCTATGCAAAGATTGTGCCCCCGTCTTTAGTGATAAATTTTCCATATTTCCTCTTCCCCAATTTGGTATTAATGATCTATTGGCTGGCTTATTAAATGCTATAAACCTTTACCACAAAGAGGAAGGGATTGTTTCGGATAAAGAGATAGAATGCAGCAATTGCCATTTAACCTATAATGATTTTAGAAAATCTGGAAAATTAGGCTGTAGTGTATGTTATCACGATTTCAGAGACCAATTAACTCCTCTTTTAAGAAGATTGCATGGTAATAGTGGGCATGTGGGGAAAATACCACAACAATCCAAAGGTAAATTGAATAAAATTAGGAAGATTAAACAACTTAAAAAGGAATTACAGGAACTGGTATTAAAGGAAAAGTACGAGAAGGCAGCAAAGACAAGAGATGAGATATTGAAGCTTGAAGGAGTATTAAAGAAAAAAAATGCAAAATAAAAGTATAATATTACAAAATTTAAAAGAATCTTCCGCTGAGTGGACTAGCGGGCAAGGTCCTTTGTCTGATATAGTAATAAGTTCGAGAATCAGATTAGCCCGAAATGTAGAAGGTATTCCTTTTTCACCACGAGCTGAGCAAGCCGAACTAAAGAATATATTTGAGCTTAGCCGACAAATTGTGGAAGAAGATTCCCTTTTTAGGAATTCCAATTTACTTTTATTAGATGAGTTGACTCCCTTGGAAAGTCAATTTTTAGTGGAAAAACATCTAATTAGTATTTATCATGCTCGAGAGAAACGCCCTTACAGAGGGTGTGTTTTCAATCAAAGAGAGACATTGAGTATAATGGTTAATGAAGAAGACCATTTTCGAATTCAATATTTACTTCCCGGGTTACAATTAAATAATATTTGGAAACTTATTAATAAGATTGACGATGAAATTGAAAAAAAGGTAACTTATGCCTTTAGTGAAAAAGAAGGATATTTAACTTCCTGTCCCACTAATGTAGGAACCGGTATGAGGGCTTCTGTAATGTTACATTTACCGGCCTTAGCAATGATAAACGGCATAAATGATATATTAAAAGCCATATCTAAAATAGGTTATGTGGTGAGAGGATTTTATGGAGAGGGAACCGAAGTAATGGGAAATTTATTTCAGGTTTCCAACCAAATTACTTTAGGTCTTTCTGAAGGGGAAATTATTGATAACTTGGAAAAGGTTAATCAACAGATAATAAGCCAGGAGCAGAAGGTAAGAAAAGATTTACTATCTAATTCTAAAAGTCAGCTGGAAGATCAAGTCTGGAGAGCTTACGGTATCTTGAGTAGTGCGCGTACCATATCTTCAGCGGAATCAATGGAACTTTTATCTAAATTAAGATTTGGAGTAGAGTTAGGGATAATTTCCTATCCTGATTTAGGGACCCTAAATAAATTGATGTTACTAATACAACCTGCCTATCTGCAAATGTTAGAAGGCAAAGATTTAGATCCTTTTGGCCGGGATTTACAAAGAGCGATATTGATTAGAAATAAGATTCGTATATAGTATATAGTATTTAGTATATAGTGAAGAGGAAGATAGTGGAGCGGGCAGTTATAGCGAAAAACGAAAAACGCAAAGTGTAAAACCAAAATTTAAAATTCAAAATTAAAGACAAAATCGATTTGGAGACTGGGAAAATAAACGGATAATAAGTGATGTGTAATAAGTGATAAGTAAATATAAATAGAATAGAATTCAGAAGCCAGATGTTAGGGCAAATTTTGGTGTAGCCATAGAGATAAACATTTCGTTTATCATACTAAACGCTAAACGCTATACGCTAAAGAGGTTTTGAGTTTTGAATTATGGTTTTTCGCTTTTAGCTTTAACTTTTTAGCTAATAGCGCAGAGGTTCGATTTATCGAACCAGTCAGAAAAATTATTAAATAAAAAATAAAATTACTTATCTAAGAGAAAGGATGTGTATATATAATGTTTAAAAGATATACCGAAAAAGCAAAGAAAGCTATAATGATAGCGCAAGAAGAAGCAGTAAACCTAAATCATGATTACATAGGAACTGAACATATTCTTATTGGCTTATTAAAAGAAGAAGAAGGAGTTGCCTCTCAGGTTTTAAAACAATTAGGGGTGAATGTAGATAAAGTAGTAGAAGAGGTAGAGCGGTTGGTAGGAAAAGGCGAGTATCAACAAGTAGGTGAGGTAACTTTTACTCCTCGAGCTAAAAAAGTATTAGAATTAGCCTCTCAAGAGGCAAGTCAATTAAAAAATAACTATATTGGCACTGAACATATATTATTAGGGTTAATAAAAGAAGGTAGTGGAGTAGCAGTTAGAATTTTAACAGATTTAGGTATTAGTTTGGATAATGTTTATTCAGAGATTATGAAAGTTCTAATGGATAGTGGAGCACAAAGTTTTCCATCTGCCCCAGGAAAAAAAACAACGAAGACTCCTGCTTTAGATGAATTTGGAAGAGATCTAATTAAATTAGCCCAAGAAGATAAATTAGATCCGGTTATTGGCAGGGGCATGGAAATTCAAAGAGTAATACAAATTTTAAGTAGAAGAAAGAAAAACAATCCCTGTATAATAGGAGAGGCCGGGGTAGGAAAGACGGCTATTGTAGAGGGTTTGGCTCAAAAGATAACTAATAATGATGTTCCGGAGATATTAAAAGAAAAAAGAATTATCTGCCTTGATTTAGCTTTAATTGTTGCTGGCACTAAATACCGAGGTGAATTTGAAAAGAGATTAAAGAAGATTGTTAAAGAGGTTCAGGAATCAAATAATGTCATATTATTTATTGATGAAATTCATACTTTGGTAGGTGCAGGAGCCGCTGAGGGGGCAATAGACGCTTCTAATATATTAAAACCAGCTTTAGCAAGAGGAGAGCTTCAAGTTATTGGGGCAACAACTGCTGAAGAATACCGAAAGTATATAGAAAAAGATGCTGCTTTAGAGCGTAGGTTTCAACCTATTTATATTTCCGAACCCTCGATAGAAGAGACTGTTAAAATATTGCAAGGACTTAGAGACAAGTATGAAGCTCATCACAAGATAAAAATTACTGATCAAGCTTTGAAGGCAGCAGCTCATTTATCAGCTCGCTACGTTTCGGGCAGATTTTTACCAGATAAGGCTATTGATTTGGTAGATGAAGCTGCTTCTCGGATTAAATTACAAAACACTATTTCTCCACCTGATATGAAAGAAGTAGAAATTAAATTAAGCAAAATAAGGAAGGAAAAGGAATCAACAGTAAAATTGCAAGAATTTGAAAAAGCAGCTCAATTAAGGGATAAAGAAAAGAAGTTAGAAATTGAACTCCAGAAAATGAAAGAAAAATGGGAGACTGGAAGAAGAGTTAATGAAGTGGGAGTTACAGAAGAAGATATTGCTGAAATTGTCTCCAGCTGGACCGGGATTCCAATTTTTTCTCTCAAAGAGGAAGAAGCACAAAAATTACTTAGAATGGAGGAGGAATTACATAAAAGAATAATTGGGCAGGATGAAGCTATAATATCTATTTCGAAAGCCATAAGAAGGGCTCGAGCTGGGATGAAAAGCCCCAAACGTCCCATCGGTTCTTTTATATTTTTGGGACCTACCGGAGTAGGCAAAACAGAATTAGCCCGTACTTTAGCAGAATTTCTTTTTGGTGATGAAAATGCATTAATTAGTTTAGATATGTCAGAATATATGGAGAAATTTGCTGTTTCCCGATTAGTTGGCGCCCCTCCCGGTTATGTAGGATATGAAGAAGGAGGACAATTAACTGAAAAAGTTAGAAGGAAGCCTTATTCGGTAGTATTATTAGATGAAATAGAAAAAGCACATCCCGATGTCTTTAATATATTATTGCAAATCTTTGAAGATGGTAGGTTGACTGATTCCCAAGGAAGAGTAGTAGATTTTAAAAATACAGTTATTATTATGACTTCCAATGTTGGGGCTACCCTGATTAAAAAAGGATCTACTTTAGGATTTCGAGGGACCAGCGAACCTGAAGAGATTTCCTATAAAGACATAAAAAATAGAGTAATGGGAGAGTTGAATAAGACCTTCCGACCGGAATTTTTAAATCGAATTGATGAGATAATAGTCTTTAAGTCTCTTACTAAGGAGGAAATTAAAAAAATTGCTACTCTAATATTAAATAATGAAGTAAAAATATTATTAGAAGAGCAAAAGATTGACCTGGAAACGACAGATGAAGCTAAAGAATTATTGACTAAAGAGAGTTATGATCCTAATTTTGGAGCTCGTCCTTTAAGGCGAACCATTGAAAGGTTGATAGAAAATCCTATTTCTGAAAAGTTATTGGCTGGTGAGTTTAAAGAAGGAGATTGTGTACAAATTAAAACAAGTGGCGGGAAAATAATATTTTCTAAAAAGAAAAAATAATAAGATTAAGATAGAGGAGTTAAAATGGGTAAAGAAGGAAAGGCTATTTTTCGGTGCCAGCAATGTGCTTATGA
>NMQN01000050.1 GCA_003575245.1 Candidatus Atribacteria bacterium 1244-E10-H5-B2
CCAGGTTTTACTACTGCCACCCAATGGTCGGGGGCTCCCTTTCCTTTACCCATCCTAGTTTCTGCTGGTTTTTTAGTCGCTGATTTATCAGGAAACATTCTTACCCAAACTTTTCCACCCCTTTTTACTGCATGAGTAATGGCAACCCGTGCCGCTTCTATCTGGGCACTGGTTATCCAATGAGGCTCTAATGCCTGCAAACCAAAATCGCCAAAAGCAATAAAATTTCCTTTTTGGGCACATCCTTTCATGGTTCCTCTATGTGTTTTTCGATATTTTGTTCTAGTTGGTTGTAACATCTTTCCGTGCTCCTTTTCTACTTGATTCTTCTTCCTTCTCGTCAGCTAAAACCTTGTTTACTTCTTTCTGGTCAGATACCTCTTTGTTTTTCGCAGGAAGTACTTCTCCTCGGAAAATCCACACCTTTACGCCAATTTTACCATAAGTTGTATTAGCTTCAACAAGACCATAATCTATGTCCGCTCGCAAAGTATGTAGAGGTAACCTACCTTCTAAATGCCATTCTGTCCTTGCTATTTCAGCCCCACCTATTCTACCTGAACAAGATACTTTTATTCCTTCAGCGCCCATTCTCATAGATCGGCTGGTTGCCTGCCTCATTGATCTTTTGGTAGAGCCTCTTCTTTCCAGTTGTTCAGCAATACTCTCAGCAACTAACTTAGCGTCTAATTCAGGTTTTTTTACTTCAATAATTTTTATCTGTAAATCACCTTTTACAAATTTAGACAGTTCTTCTTTTAATTTAGCAACTTCCGCCCCTTTTCGGCCTATTACAATACCCGGTCTTGCGCAATTAATAGTTAACCTCACTCGATCAGCTATACGTTCAATTTCGATACAAGAAATTCCAGCATGTTTTAAACGATTTTTAATATATTTTTTTATTTTGTAATCCTGATAGATATTTTCTGCATAACCCTTTTTTGCAAACCACTTAACATCCCAATCTTTTATAATTCCAATTCTTAATCCTTTTGGATGTACTTTCTGTCCCAATTACTTCCCCTCCCCTTTATGATCAACTATAATGGTAATGTGGCTAGTTCTTTTTCTTATTTTGCTTGCTCTGCCCATAGCCCGAGGTCTAAATCTTTTCACTGTAGGTCCTTCATCAGCATAGGCTTCGGATATGTATAAATCTTCTACGTTTATATCATTATTATTTTGTGCATTATAAATCGCAGAGTTTAAAACATTGTAAACCATTTTAGCTGAACGGTTAGGAAGAAACTTCATGGTTAAGAGAGCTTCACCAGCATTCTTGCCCCGAATAATATCTAAAACCTGTCTTCCCTTACGAGCAGATATAGGTAAATATCTACCTACTGCCTTTATACTCATTGCTTTCCTCCTAATTTAATTTATTTGCTTTTCTGTAATATTAAAAATTAATTGTTTGGTAATCTTTATAAATTTAAATAAAATTTTTTAACTTACTTATATAAGCAATCAAAAGATCTTTTCTTAAAATTTTTCTACCTAATATTATTTGCTACTTTAACGAGGTTGATCTTTCAGAATGAGCGCTATGCCCTTTAAAAATTCTAGTAGGAGAAAATTCTCCTAATTTATGGCCTACCATGTTTTCGGTAATATACACTGGTATATGTCTTTTACCATTATGCACGGCAATGGTATGTCCAACCATTACAGGAAAAATCGTTGAATTTCTAGACCAAGTCTTAATTATAGTTTTCTTTCTCTTCTGATTTAGTTCTCTAATTTTACTTAATAATTTTTCATCAATATAAGGTCCCTTTTTAAAAGATCTAGACATCTAAAACAACTTCCTCCCTTATTTACTATTTTTTTGTTCTTCTTTTAACAATATATTTATCTGAAAGTTTATTCTTTTTTCTGGTCCTATACCCCTTTGCCGGTATACCAGTTGGGGAAACCGGGTGTCTGCCTCCAGCACTTTTTCCTTCTCCTCCGCCCATGGGATGATCAACAGGATTCATGACTACCCCTCTAACCGTTGGTCTTATCCCTAACCATCTACTTTTGCCTGCTTTACCATGAGATAAATTTTCATGAGTAAGGTTACCAATTTGCCCGATACTGGCTTTACACTCTAAATGTATTAACCTTACTTCCCCGGAAGGTAATTTAACATGAGCATATTTTCCTTCTTTAGCCATAAGTTGAGCTACTGCTCCAGCTGAACGAACTAATTTGCCGCCTTGTCCTGGTCTTAATTCAATATTATGAATTAATGTACCAGTAGGGATATCTTTTAATGATTTTGTGTTTCCTACCTTTATATCCGCATCTCTTCCGGATACAATTACATCTCCCACCTTTAAATTTTCCGGACACAGAATGTATCTCTTTTCTCCATCATAGTACTTGAGTAAAGCAATCCGTGCTGAACGATTAGGATCATATTCAATACTAGAAACCTTTGCCGGAATTCCTTCTTTTTGCTTCCTAAAATCAATTATTCTATACTTTCTCTTACTCCCACCGCCTTGATGTCTAACTGTTAGTCTGCCCTGATTATTTCTTCCGCCTCTTTTTTTAAGTCCTACGGTTAAAGATTTTTCTGGCTTATCAGTAGTTATTTCATCAAAGGTCGAAATGGTCATAAATCTTCTCCCAGGAGAAGTAGGTTTAAATTTTTTTATCTCCGCCACTTTAATCTACACCATCCTTAAATATCTTTTTAAGCTCTAAATATTTTCTAACTCTTTAATTTTTTCACCCTTCTTTAGGGTAACTATCGCTTTCTTCCAATGCGAGGTCTTTCCAGAGTATTTTCCTAGACTCTTCTTTTTACCTGGCATCTTCATAATATTTACTTTTGCAACTTTAGTTTTAAATTTCTCTTCAATAGATTTTCCAATTTCAGTAGAATTGACTTTCCAATCTACTTTAAATACATATTTATTTTCCTCTTTTAATCTTACGGTTTTCTCTGAAATTATCGGTTCTAATACAATATCTCTATCTGAAGGCATTATATTAACACCTCCTCAATTCGCTTCAAAGCTTTTTTGGTAATTATTATCTTTTCATGGCTTATAAGATCATAGGTATTTATTTTAGAAACGGGCAAGACCTGTGCCCCTTTAATATTTCTCACGGATAACGCTATAATGTTATCTTCTTTTTCCGTTATTATTAATGGCTTTTTAAATGCTTGTAAATTTTTTAAAATTTCTACCATCTTACTGGTCTTATTTTCTTCTAATGATAATTTATCTATTATTATAATTTCTTTATTCGCCAACTTATCTGATAGTGCCGATTTTAAGGCAGCAACTTTCATTTTTTTAGGCAAAGAAAAGGAATAATTCCTCGGAGCGGGTCCAAATACAATTCCACCTCCTACCCAAATAGGTGAACTACTAGTTCCTGCTCTAGCCCTTCCAGTTCCCTTTTGTTTCCAGGGTTTAGCTCCTCCGCCTCTTACTTCGCTCCTATTCTTTGTAGAAGCAGTCCCTCTTCTTCTATTTGCTAAATAACGCTTAACCGCTTGATGAACAAGGTACTTATTTACTTTAGTATTAAAAATATTATCTCTTAGGGAAACTTCTCCAATATTTTCTCCTTTAATATTATGAACTGATAAATCAATCATAAACAATCCTCCTTCCCTGGTAAAAATATACTTACGTTACCCAATTTTATTAATTACAACCATTGCTCCTTTAGCACCGGGAACTGAACCTTTCAATAAAATTAAATTTCTTTCAAGGTTAATTTTTACTACCTCCATATTTTTAATGGTAACTCTATCTGTTCCCATATGTCCTGGCAATTTTTGCCCTTTAAAGACTCGAGCTGCATCTGTAGCTCCAATTGAGCCAACTGATCTAAAATATTCCTTTTGTCCATGGGTCTTTGGTCCACCAGAAAAATTATGTCTCTTTATTGCACCAGCAAACCCTTTTCCTTTGGATATTCCTATTATATCTACCTTGTCACCTTCCTTAAAAATATCTACCTTTACCTCTGCACCAGATGGGTATTTGCTGGAATCGTCAACTTTAAATTCCCTAATATACTTTATTGGTTTCGCTTTACATTTTTTAAGATGGCTAGCTATAGGTTTAGAAACCTTTTTCTCTTTTACTTCCTTAAAACCTAATTGAACTGCATTGTAACCATCCTTTTCTAAATTTTTCTTCTGTATTACTTGACAGGGGCCGGCTAAAATTACAGTTACCGGAATAGATTCTCCATTTTTGGCAAATATTCTAGTCATTCCTACTTTCTCTCCCAATATTCCTGCTGTCATTTTTGCATTCACCTCCGGGTCTAATATATCGTACTGCGTATCGCGTAAATTAGTTATTTAGTTTCTTGGTTAATTAGTTTTTAAATAAAAAAATCGATTTATGGTTATCAGTTTACGGTTTTTAGTTATCAGTTTATCACTATTTAGCTAAAAACTTAAAACCATTTACATTAGTTAGTTACTTAGTTAACTAATTACTTAGTTTGAAATTAATTCAACCAGCTAACCAAGTAACCACTAACTAGCTAACTAAATGCTAACCACTATTCACTAACGACTATTTAACTTCCTCTGATACAATTTGTTTAAATAAAACACCCTATTAATCAATTTTCAAAATATACGAGAAAATTATCTGGTTTATCTTCCTATTTTTTATTCCAGAGTTTTGAGTTCAATATCTACACCTGATGGTAAGTCAAGATGCATTAATGCTTCTATAGTCTTGGTAGAGGGCTCTAAAATATCAATCAATCTCTTGTGAGTTCTCATTTCAAATTCTTCCCTTGATTTTTTATCCACGTGTGGTGAACGTAAGACACAATATTTATTTATTTCTGTTGGCAAAGGAATAGGACCGGAAAATTTTCCACCAATTCTTTTTACAGTATCTATTATCTTTAAGGTAGAATTATCCAATATTCTGTGATCATATGCTTGTAAGCGAATTCTTATTTTTTGCATATACTCTTATTTTACCTCCCTATTTTTCCCGTATATCGTCGTTCGTATGTCGTATTTCGTATTTACTAGCGTGTAGCGGATAGCGTATAGGCAGTAGGGGCGTATTGTATACGCCCCTACTCCTTGCTAATACTATCTCTAATCGCCAGTCTTACTAACGACTAACGACTATTCACTAACGACTATTCTACTATTTCACTTACCACTCCGGCACTGATAGTGCGCCCTCCTTCTCGGATAGCAAAGCGGAGCTGTTTTTCCATGGCGATAGGAGTAATAAGTTCACCAGTAACAGTTACATTATCTCCAGG
>NMQN01000406.1 GCA_003575245.1 Candidatus Atribacteria bacterium 1244-E10-H5-B2
TTATAATCGTAATTTTTGTTCTATTTTCTGCAAACATTAGAAACTCCCTGTTAATTTAGTTAGCTGGTTAACCAGTTAGCCGGTCAATTTAGTTACCCGGTTAGTTAGTAAACTGATTAATTTTCAATCATGGAGGTTATCTTCCAGGTAGTACCCTCTTTTTGGAAGATGGTTTCAAAAGTTATGTCATAACTATAAACTGTTACAAATAACACCTTAGCACTAATAGTCAATTTTAAATCCGAGTTAGCAGTTGAGCCAATAACAGTCAGATTTGTAATAGAAGAATTGATTGTCAAATTGACCCCGTAAGAACCAGCCGTTTCCTCAGCAGATTCTATTTGGGAAATCACACTTTGGGCCATAGTACGTATACTCTCATAAGTTCCTCCTTCAGAATCAGAATAATTCAGAGAAACATTGGTCATAAACATATCTACATCTTTATTTTCTACGGCTGTCTTAATACTATCAGCTATTGCATGAATCTTTATCTCATCCGGATCAGTTATTCCTCCTCCTGCACAACCAACCAACAAGAAAAGCACAAGTAATAATACTCCTAAATTGGCTCCCCTCTTGATTAACATAATAATTTTACCTCCTTTATTTTTTATAATGTGCCTTTCAGAAAACTCTGAAACCCTTGTCTTGCAAGGCTTTTAGAGTACCTCTATTTTATTCTTCACCTCCAGCATTGAAACCCTTATCAGATAAGGGTTTTAGGAAGGTTATCGATTAATTTCTACCCATTTTATCGATTTTTTAGGGGCTTGGAGGTGAATTTTTTTCACCTTCTGGAGTTTTCTGAAACCCTCATCTCTATTTTAAGCAAATTATTTGCTTATCTGAATTTGATTTCACCTCCACCTATCTTTTACCATATAATATTTTAAGTATACTCTTTTTTAGTTCTAGTACTTTTCAGAAAAGTAGGGGGTAAGACTATGAATAGATTTAAGGCAAACCAAAAACTTCTTTTTAAAGCTGAAACTGTTTTTAATTTAAGACCTTTAGAGAAATATGAGATTCTTTTTTCTTTTCTTGATACCTCAGTTTTA
Organism: Candidatus Atribacteria bacterium 1244-E10-H5-B2; assembly: GCA_003575245.1. The sequence continues at coordinate 1,062 of NMQN01000406.1, forward strand.
GAGATACTGTATTCTTCTACCGGTAGACCACCTATCCCCTATGAAGCTTTACTTAAAGCCCTCGTCTACAAGAATATTAAAAATGTATCTTATCTTTCTGATCTGGTAAGAGAACTTCAGGATAATCCTGATTTAGCTTTAGTCTTTGATTTTCATCCCCTCCGTCTACCTTGTGTGGAGAACTTTTCTGCCTTTTTGCGAGATACTGAAAACAGGATCTTTCAGGAAATAAGAGACTCTCTGGTAAGCAAGTTAATTGAGCTTAAAGAAATTAAGGGAACTCATCTTACTTTCGATTCCTCTAACATCCCGGTTAAAGTTAAAGAAAACAACCTCAAGACTTCTATCAAGGATAGATTTAGTAAGACTAAGAGGCCCAAAGGTGATCCGGAATCTCGTCTTAGTATTATGGTCCATTTTCCTAAACCCTTTCAGAAAGAGTTTAAATACTTCTGGGGCTATCGTAATTTTGTCCTCTCTGATGCCTTATCGGAATTACCTATCTTAGAAGAAACCAAGGCAGCCAATGTAGTAGACAGTAAAGTTATTATCCCTCAGCTTGAATTAGCTAAAGATAGGTTCGACCTTAATATTTGTGCGGTAATCGCCGATTCGGGCCTTGATTCGGCAAAAGTCCTTTCCTTTATTATCAAGGACCTTAAGGCCAAGCCCTATATTGCTCGAAATCTAAGAAGGGAGAAAGACCATAAGGTTTCCCCAACCGGTAACCGTATCTGCTTGGCCGGTTTTGAGATGTTATATTGGGGCGAATTCAAAGATGGAAACAGAACCAGAGTCAAGTTTGTTTGCCCCATTATCCATTCTAAAAAGTTCAGAAAGGAACATCCCTTCTGCCCCTGGATGCACCCCCAGTTTGTAAAAGGCACAGGTTGTTTCGCTTATACTCAAGTACTTAGTGAAGATATCCGCAAACAGATTGCCTATGGTACTCCGGAATTCAAGAAAGTTTATAATCTTCGCAGTGGGTGTGAAAGGATATTTTCCAGGTTACTTGACCTTTGTATGCAAAATCCGAGTGTCAGAGGACTTCAGGCTGTTTCTAATCACTGTACTATTGCCCATATTACCGTCCTTCTGGTTGCCTTAACTGCTGCTAAGACAGGTAACAAAGATAAGATTCGCTTTGTAAAATCTTTCCTTCCTAATATTTAATTCTCAAAGAGCGAGTTTTCTGAAAGGCTATTATATAGTTAGTATTATTTCATCAGCACTTCCATATGCTTTAATGTTTTTCATTAATTACTTCGTTATATTTTTCCGCACTTATATTGCGCCCGGTTAAGATAAGCACACATTTAGAATTTCTTTTCAACTTAACCTTACCAGACAAGATAGCAGCAAGACCAACCGAAGCTGAACCCTCGATCATAAGCTGTTCGGTTTCCTGAAAAGCACACATTGCTTGCTTTATCGACTCTTCAGATACAACAGCAATATCTTCAGTATACTTTTTTGCTATTTCAAAAGTTAGAGGAGTCAATGTTCCCAACAGACCATCCGCCAGGGAAGGTAAAATCTCAACATCTTCATCTAATTTATTGTTTTTAAAAGAATTATAAGCTCCAGGAGCTGCCTCTGTTTCAATGCCATAAATCTTCACTTTTGAGTCAATTGTCTTTGCAGCTGTAGCCACACCACTTAACAATCCACCACCGCCTACTGGTATAAGAATATTTTCAACATCCGGAAGGTCTTCCATAATTTCTATACCAATTGTTCCCTGCCCGGAAATAACAAGCGGATCTCCATGGGAGTGGGCATAAGTACCACCACTCTCTTTTTCATAGGCCAGAGCTTTTTGAAGTGCTTTGGTATAATTTTCTCCCGCAAAAACGACCTTAGCTCCATAGGATTTAATTTTATTGATCTTAACAGACTCCGCAGTATCAGGAACAAATATTGTAACCGGCGGTTTTCCAAAAAGAGAAGCGGCATAAGAAAGGGCTGTTCCATGGTTTCCACTTGAAGCAGTTATCAATCCTTTATTTCTTTCTTCTATTGAAAGAGCAGATACAAGGTTCAGCGCTCCTCTGACTTTAAAACAACCACAGATTTGCCAGCATTCGAGTTTTAGATAAACTTCAAGCCCAAATTTTTCACTTAATGTTTTGGATAGTAAAAGGGGTGTCCTGTAAATATTATTACTGATTCTATTCCTTGCTTCAAGAATTGATCTTAAGCTTACCTGGTCAATTGAATAATCTATTATGACCTTACTCCTTCTTTGTGGTAATTTATTACTTCCTTCTTACAATATTTTCTTTTCCGTATTACGAAAAACCCTTTCTATTTTTTATAATATACAACATTTAATTTGAAAAGTCAACATTTTCGAAAATTGCTATTTACAAATCAAAAGTGCACTAATAAAAGTAATAAAAAAGATGTAATCTAGAAATAAATTTTGAAGAGAAAAGAGGTTTTAAATTATGTATAAACAATTACATAAAAATTTTACAGATGGGCAAGTTAAATTACTATTAAAAAGTTATAGGGATAAAGAAATCAAGATTATTTATATCTTTTCAATTCTCGGAACCAAAAGAAGCAGATTCTTTGAATTATTGAATGGATATAAAAAAGATTCTGATAACTTTTCTATCCAGTATAACAAAAGAAAGATTAATCGAAAGATTGATAAAACTTTCCCTGAACCCCAATAAATAGTATTATTCTCTACAAGAAAGAGAAAAAAGTGTAAACACAGCTTGAAAGTAATGCAATAAATTGAAGAATTTAATTTAAATTTCTTTATAGGCAAAATATTATTTTTATTAACATAGCTTTTTTATAACATGTTTTCCATATTTAATTGATGAGAGATATCTCTTGATATATTTATTAAAGTATTTTTTAGTTTTTTTATTTCTGATAGATTAAAACGTGATGAAGGTCCTGTAACACTGATACCGGCAATCGATATGCCTTCGTTATTTAGTATAGGTACTCCTAAGCAATTAATGCCAGTTTTAAATTCTTCTTTGTCAGTTGCATACCCATCCTTTTTGATTTTTTTTAAACATTTTTTTAACTCCATTACTGAAGAGATTGAATTGGGGGTAGGAGTATGTAATTTTATATTATCCCCACCATAAATCATTGTAAGTTTCCGTTCAGGTAAAAAAGCCAATAAGGCTTTACCTACTGAAGTACAATGAGCCGGTAGTCTTGCCCCTATCTTAATATCTGTTCTTAATACCTCCGGGCTTTCAATTTTGCTAAGGCACACAACTTCTCTATCTTCCAAAATTGAAAAATTAATACTCTCATTAGTTTTTTGAGATAACTTTTGAAGAAAAGGAGTTACTAAATCTACTAAATTCGTTGCACTTTGAACTTTACTGCCAAGAATAAACGACTGAATTCCGAGGGTATATTTTAATGTATGTTGATTTTGGATAACGTAGCCACGATATTTGAGAGTAGTTAATATTCGATATACAGTACTGATTCCCATATGTAAATCTTTACTTATTTCGGTTATACCCATTTCTTTCATATTGTCCGAAAGTAACTCCAGTAAATCTAAGCTTTTTATTATAGACTTTATTTCTTCTTTTTCCATTTTTTTATTTTCCATATTACGTAAAATCTTTTCCATTTTTTTTATTGTATAACATTTAATTTGTAAAATCAACAATTTTTTGTGCGTTATCATTTAAGAATTAAAAGTGAACTCTTTTTTTACGATTTAAAGTTTAAAAGTGAACTCTTAAAAACAAACTAAAACTATAATAATATAGGATTAAAAAAGTGAGGTCCTATACTATGAAACAATTACATAAAAAGTTCACTGATTTTCAGATCAAAGATCTAATGACCCGATATTTAAAAAAAGAGGTAGAAAGAAAAGATCTACAGAAAGTTTTAGGTATCAAGAAAACAAGATTCTTTGCTTTAATAAAACGATTAAAGGAGGATCCTGAAAATTTCTCCGTTTCGTACTTTCGTAGTATACCTAACAGAACAATCTCTAAAGATATTGAAACAAATATTATCAAAGAACTAAATACGAAAAAAGATTTAATTAAAACCAAAGAAGTACCGATTAGATGTTACAATTACAGTTATATAAAAGATATTTTAGAAAATGAATATAACCAGAAGGTGCAGACTCACATAAAACAACAAATTAACCTTTTACAAAAAGGT
>NMQN01000132.1 GCA_003575245.1 Candidatus Atribacteria bacterium 1244-E10-H5-B2
AAAGCTATTCCATAGAATATATACAGGCATTGTTCTCCGATATCCCCAGTTAAACTATAACCCAAAGAAGTTCTGATATATTCTGTTATGTCTTCCTTTCCTTCAAATACCTTATCTAAAAAAGCCAGCCATTTCGGGCAGTCTGCTCCTGGTTCATAGTTAACCCTGGCTATTTTGGTCAGCATATCTTCCGGTTTATGATCCCTGAATTCCAAAGTCTTTAAATCCATAGTCCCATTTTTTAAATTTAGGATATAGATGTCCTGGTCAAAATCGTCGGGTACTGCTGGCAGGGTAGAAGTGGCCAGATCAGTCATCGCTCTAATCGCCCTCTGGCTCTCGGATTTTAGGGCTTGACTTACTAATCTTTTTCGTTCTTTATCGTCTATTATCTCAGAGGCTTTTCGGTAATAATCCATTACCACTCTTTTAGCCAGCTCCTGAGTCTCGTTTTTATCATCGGTTTGCCACCTTCCTTCCCGGTAGACCAGCCAGCTATTCCATTTTTTGCAGTATAATAATTGCCCCGACCACTTTTTATAAAAATTCTCGGAGTTCCATAAATCGGTAGGCCTGAAATCTCCTGCATAAATAGTCGTTAGTTCCTTTTTCTCTTCTTTTGCTGGGATAAACTCCGGAGCAGTCCTTATCAGTTCAAAGAGTTTTTCCATGTCCCCGCCTCGATCCAGCCAATCGGAAATATCCTCTCCCTTTTCCAGTCCTGGCAATCTCAAAACCTTAATTTTTTTAGCAGTTCCCATTAAATTTTTGCCCACAACTTGCAGATGATTTTCTCCGGTATCATCTTTGTGGGGCGGAATCACTACTTCCCGCTCCCTGAAATAAGGATTATATTCTGATCTCCACTTGCCGGCACCGCCCGAGTTTGTGGTAGCCAAGATTCCTATTTTGGCCAAGTTATCGCAATCCTTTTCCCCTTCGCAAAGAAAGATTATCTTATCCTTTTTCTTTGTGATCTCCGGCAAGTTATAGATTATCCTCTTAACACCTTTAAGATTCCAGATAAACTCCCCTGCTTTATCAGGGTCCGGCCTTCTCTGCTTAAATTCTTTTGGTTCATACCTAACCACCTGAAAAATTAATTTTTCTTTTTCGTCTTTGTAGGAATAGACCTCGGAAATGGTCTTTTTTTCATCGGTAAGATTCGGATTAAATAACTGGCCTTTAGCGCCACAAGCGAAGCAGTAATAGACCCCGCCGTTTTTGTCGGGATCTATGCTTAAATTCGGGGTTTTTTTGTCGGAGTGGAAAGGACAGAATGCTTTCCATTCTTTGCCGATTTTTTTGGCCTCAACTTCAATTTTTTTTCTGTTTTGGTTATCCCAAAGGATAAAATTTTTTGTGAGCATATCGCTCTCCTTCCACAAACCCGGAAGGATCGACTGGAAGAAGAGCGACAAATCCCTCGCCGATCCAACCGGGCAAGGCCGTCTTACCGGCCGTTATTTATTTTTTTGACTTCGGGTCTATAAATTTATCCCCTGGTAATGGAAACCGGCTATCGTATTTATATTTTTTTCCGCTTCTCCGGTTTCTGGCTTCTCTGACAAATTCCAACCTTCTTTTCTCTCTTTTTATTTCTTTTCTATCCTGTTTCATTAGTCAGTTTCAGCTCCTTGATTGGCTCCGGATATAAAGTAAACTTATAGTTCCCGCCCCTGATTTTCTTATATTTTAAATAGCCCATATCAGCCAATCGGGCCAGAGATTTATCAACTGCCGAAAGTGTTTCCACACCAGCAAATCGGGCCATATCTTTTTTATTGAGTTTTCCTTTCAGTATGTTCATTCTGATCACCTATCTTTTATAAATTGACTTTTCGAGTGAGTTCGTTTAGTATATGAATATAAAGCCTCTTTTTGGGGCTCCATATTTTTTTAAGAAAGGTTCTTGACCTTGCCGGTTCGGAGCCTTTTTTATTTTTTAAAAATAAATATAATTGCAGGGGCGGATTTGTCCGCCCCTTTGGACGAGAGACGAAGAAATTTTGAGTCTACAAATCAAATAAATTTTACCAGGGGAGCAATAACAATGCTCCCCTGTTCGCATAAAAAAACAAAAATCAAAAATCAAATCTTGAGAGTTTGCCCTTCCGGACCACCTCACGAATGGAATATTTTGCCTATCCCCTGGCCAATCCTTGGGGACGATCGACCTTGAACGTTCCAAGGATATTTTAATAACTATCTCTTATTAACCAGCCCAACTTGTTGCCAAGCTGTTCATGAGAAATATTGACTCGGCTAATTTTATCGCTGGAAATGCATTCGCGCTGCCGGATGTAAATTCGATCAGTGGCGAAACCTCGGACCATTTACTGATCAGGACAAAATCCTTTAGCTGTTGCGTGCATTGCTTTGGCGGAAATTGCTCCTCAGCAGTTCGACAATGCAATAAATTTCCGATCTCATCCGCTGGCAAAAAGGCAACTTTTCCTTCATCCCAACTTACCAGATTTGTTAGGTCATGGTCCCGATTCTCGAATTGGAAAATAGACTGGATCAAATCTATCGGTGGTAAGCCATCGCTAACCAGATTTTCATTTACGGTAGCCAAATTCGGATGTTTTGTTACTCCGACCCCACTCTGGCCAAAAACGAAATTAATGCTTTCCTCTGATTTTCTCAACTGTGCAAAACTGGTCGGAGACATCAGAATTTTTTTGATAATAACTCCCTTTGTTCTGGCCAGAGCACAGATTCCCTCGATGTCGGTTATCGGTTTGGTAGTGTCTACCGTAGCGCTCCAAGCAACAGAGGCCCCGGACTTATTCGTTATCTGAAAATCGACTGAAGAAGTAGTTACGATTCCGGCATTATTCGAAGCGCTTAAAGAAATTACTCCAAGCGAAAGAGCTTGAAAACCTAACCAAGACAGACGATTTATGACCGCTTTCCAAACATAGATAATATCCCCAAAAACTAGGGCGATTACTGCCTGTTCGTCAGGAGATTTCATCTGATTAAATTGCATATAGGAATTTAAATCTGTCTCCGTCATTTTTTTGAGAATGCGGATGGCAGGGATGTCTCCAGTGATTTTTTTCAGGGCCTGTCGGCTTTTCTCAGGGTAACTTGTTCCGTATGCAACTATATCCCCAAGCGGTTTTTGTTCTGTGCCAGTTACCATTTGATACTGCAGGGCAGGCACTCCCAGGAATGGCATATACTTTAAAATTGGACTTTCTGCTGGCTGCCATGCTTCTATAAAACCAGCTAAAATTTTCGGTTTTAGAATATCTCTCAGTATGCTATATTCCATTGTTAACACCTCGATTCATTGTTATTTTTTTATATCAGAAATTTTTTCAGCGTAAGCCTTCACTGCCGTGGGTATCGAGGTTCCGGATGAAGTATCACCTTTTAGGGGGGCTTCCCCTTCTTTTAATCGTTCATCAATATCAGCTTGTTTCGCCTCTAGTAAATCGCTTTTCAGATTTTCTACCGACTCAACAATCTTTTCAGGATCATCAATCGTAATATATCTGCTTAACCCCTCAGACAAGTTTTGTTTTTTTAATTCAGCCTTGATCTGACTTGCTAAAACATCTTTTGTTTTGCCCGCTTTAAGTTCTGCTAATTCTTTTTCTAATTCTTCCAACCGTTCTTTATCGGTAGCGTCCTTTTTATTTAAATTTCTCTTGTAAGTTTCCACTGCACCGGTAGCTCTTTTATCTCCTATTCGGGATGTAAAATTCTCTAGGCTCTTGGTTAACCCTGCCTCGCGAATAGCTGCCTCGAAATCCTTATCATCGAGTAAAATCTCTTTATTTTCCATTTTTAAGACCTCTTTTTCTTAATAATATTTTCCGCTTGCTCAACTGCATTTTCCAGCTTTACACCGAAACATTTTGATAAAAATTCTTGATATTCCTCTTCGGATATCAAGCCCTTGAGCTCTTCCATTTCCTTTTGAAATTGCTGGGCAAACATCAGAGGCACCAGTGAATTTTTCATTCCATTCCAAAGACAAAACATCTCGACTTTTAGATTATCGGCCCTGCTAAATATTATTTTTCTTTTTTTCATTTTTTTAGAGCCTCGAACCTTTCTTCAGAATATTTTTCATATAAAGCGGCTTGTTTATTTGATTCCTTCAAATATTCCAAATCACTATATTTGCTATATAGAAATTTATAAATATCTCTTTTAAACCCTGCCATTGCTCTTCTATCATTCCCCAACCTTTCAAGATATATTATAAGGTCTTCCGGGTCTATTATCCTGGATCTACTGCTTATTTTAGAAGATCTTATACGCCCGTCATTTAGCATGGCAATTACAGTGGTTGGAGTTAATCCCAAAATTCTTGCAATATTAGTAGAATTCAGATATTCATTTCCATTTTTCATTAGATTTTTATCTCCTTTATATTATTAAAGTTATTTATTCTATCTACAATATCATAATACATAGAAAGTTTAAAGTCAAATAAATCTACTTAATTTTTTTAATTAAAAATAATCATCGTCTCCGGGAAGGGTAACATGAGGGAAATTAAAAGGCTTTTCTGGCTCTCCCCCTTCCTCTGCCCAGATGTAGCCAGGTGAGGCATAACCCAATTTTTGCAGTTTCTCTTCCCTTCTCTCCGGAGCATTTACACACCCAAAAGCAGCCATTGCCAAACCGATCCCCAAATCTATCTTATTTCGGGAATTCCCCCCCTTTACGATTCTAAATCCTTTTTCGGAGTCTTTTATTTCTGCGTTCATGATGTGTTCTCGTAATTCTTCATTGGGGTAAAATTCAATATTTCGGTAACGGATCAACTCATACAGTAGCTGAGAGTAAGCAATCGTAGTCGCCTGAGTCTGGGTTACTTCCCGGCAGGGAAGGCCTTCTTTCCTTAAATTTGTCATCATCATGTGCAACTGATAGGGGTCGTAATAGATCCCTATTACTTTGAAATTTTTATTAAGTTCCAGCAATGCGTTTCCTACGGTAGCGTCAAGATCCATTTTCTTTTTCTGGGTCGGTTTCCAAATCTTATAGGTAACTAGTCTGATTCTCCTTTCTGCTGTCCTGGTTACTGCAACCACGCAAGAGGTATCGCTGCTGACGCTGGCGTCAACTCCGATCCAAATTTCCAGCGTTTTATTGCTTATAACTGGTCTCAAATCCTTATTAACACAGGATAAATAATCCCTCTCCATGAAGAAGGATAACTCGCTTTCTGTCCACTCATTAAGCCAGAATCTTTTATAGACTTCGGGTCTCATTCCCGGCCTATTCTTTTGTCTTTCCAAAAATTCGGGAGTTACCCAGGAGGCTTTATGTTCATGGGACCAGAGGAAATAAAAATCTTCCGGTTTATTCTTTTTGTCTAGCCCGGATTGATATAATTCCCATAACAGACCTCTTTTTTCGTAGCCGGCATGGGAAGCAATTAAAGTCATGAAGTCAGGTCTGGCAGGGTTTTCGCAAAGGACCTCGAAAAATCGTCGGGCACTTTCCAGCTGGAATCCCCATAATTCGTCATAGGTAACCATGCTCGGTGAGTATCCGGACGATCCAGAAAAATCTTGAGGCAGCACTTGTATAAAATTGCCCTTGCTGGTTAATTCAACCTTATCGCTGGTAATATTCAATATGGCCAGCAATCCATGGTTTAATTCTATGCAGCGCACTATCCGGGAAAAGACTACTGATTTCCCCTGTTCTAAATCGTTACAGCAGATATACTGTTCTCCAAAATCAGGACCGTAGATCAATCTCCATAGGTTTATACCAGCCAAAAAGCAAGTCGATTTCCCCTGTTTCTTCGGCAATCCTAGAAGGACCGTAGAGTAATGTTTATCCTTATGAAATATATCGTTTAGGATCTCAGCTTGCCAGTCCTCTATCACTATCGGTTTTCGGGTTTCGATATAGAATTGCTCATTCAGGAATTTGACAATATTATCTCTATACTCTGGATCTTCCAGACTCTTTGGCTCTACCAGTGGTCTCTTAGCCCTGACGAATCTATTGCCTATTATGCTTTTTTCCCTATCCTTTACCTTTTTCTCAATCGCTAATCGCCATTCCTCATCTACCGGGTTATATTTTTTCCTGCCTAATCTATTTAAATTATCCAGACTTCTTTTTCTTTTTTCTGGATCCTTGCTTTTATAACTATCGGGATCTCTCATTTGTGCTCATCTCCTCTTATAGCTTATCAATTTCTTTTCTTAATTTTATCCCCCTGGGATCTTTCTGAAAGAAATCTTCAACGATTTTAGAGCGTTTCGATTGGCCAGGAAAATAAAAAGAATTTGCTTTTTCTGTCATCTCTCTATTTTTGTCAGGTTCACCTTCAAAGAAAAAGAAATTATCTAAATGTTTTTTGGTATAGCCTTCATTGATTAATATGTTATAGATACCGCTTAACATCGTTCTGGTTATATATGCTTTATCAACTTTTTCCCATATATCCTTACCTAGGTCCGCTCTTTCCGTTTCCCTTCTAAGCTCATCACAAAAAGCGAGAATAAAATCGACGGATTGTCTGGTCAGTTTCCTATTTCTTTTCTTTAACATTTTAAATTTTCCTCTCTTGTGATAATGTACCAAGCTGGTACATTATCATTTTATTGACTTTTAGCTTTCCGTTTCCTTTTCCTTTTATCTTTATAAACCGGCCAGGTTTCCACCAGATTAATACCCCCACCGGGTAATAAAAAGGGATTCTTATTTTTTTTATCACTCGGGGCCCCGAGCTTTCTAAAAGATTTTTTTATTCTCCGATTTATGATATTCGATATTCGTTTAACATCCTCGATATTTTCTTCTGTTTTCCTTTTTATTTCGGACATAATTCACCACCCTAAAATTGATTTTTAAGTTACCTTCTTAGCTTTCCGTTTCCTTTTTTTCTTAAAAAAAACTGTTCTGCTTCCTTGAAAATTGCAGTATCTGCACCAAAAATCTTTTGTTTTTATCCGGGCATAAATATATTTGCCACCACATCGAGGGCAGACTCCGGATTCTTTTTTTATCCTCATAGATATCACCTTCTTTAAAAACACACACATTTTAACATATATAACATATTAAAAAATTATTGTCAAAATTACCAGTCTCACCAGGTGAGACGCCTGTCCTACTATATACGAGCTAATATATACTAATTTAACCGGAGCTGCTCCGGTTACTACTGTACGGTAGCATGCTCCCGTGGGAGCTGCTAAAGCTGCTATATCCGATACTCGCGTACTCAATACGAGATACGCGATACGATTCACGAGATACGAGATACTAACGCTTTCGATTAGTCGTTAGCGAATAGTTAGTACCAACATTTTACCAATCGACCAATTGACCAATTAGTTAGTCGTTAGTGAATAGTGAATACTAACTATTCACCTGAATAGAAAGTACTTTATATCCCTGCCCCCCTTCTTTTTAATAACCTTTTTTCCAAAGAGGAGCAGGGTCGGTAATCCGGAGAACTCTGGAAGAAGACCGGACCGCCGAATTAGTTCACTTGCTCGTTTTTTTCTCTTTCTTAATTGAGTAAATGATTATCCCTAATACGACTAACACCGTTACAACAACATACCAATACGAATACATTATTTAACCCCCTTTCTTATTTAATAATTTCTTTTATTCAGGAATACCGCTTTTTTATGATACCCTTCTACTTTTCGAGATTCTTTGTTATTAGAGATTTCCCGAAGTTCACCACCGCAAACAGGACACTTATTTTTATACTTGTATACTATAATAGCCCAACCACAAAATACCCCCTGACAATCCGAGCACTTATACTTTTGCATTATTTATCACCTTCCCCATTTAAAAATTCATCTAAATTTTCAATATTAAATTGGATTACCCAATAACCCAATTATAATTTAAAATTTAATCCTCTAATGGACACCAGCCTGGAATCTCTACCTTTAATCCACGCTTTCTTTTCGATATAAACCTTTCGCCTTTTGACTTTTTAACTACTTCGGGATGCTTGCATTTATATTGTAGTTTTTCAAGATCGTCTCTCAGATAAAAACATTCCTTAAAAACTTCATTGCAATATTTAATCTTTAGTGTCTTCATCTCTCTTTATCCCCCTTCTTTTAATCCCACCGGATCACCGGAGTTCCTTTTACTATAAATTAAGTTCTTCTGCATTTTTAAACTTAAAAACACCTGAATATTTATCGTAATCAGTTTTTCCATATATTTTTACAAGATCCCCACCTTTAGGACGTTTTGCCCAAACATGGATAAAGTAATCAAGATCATGTTTTTTTAAGATTTTATAGCAACTTTCACAAACAGCGTCAGTCCACATTTTAACTTCATCAATCGATAAAGGTTCATTTAATAACTTAATATCAACAGAAATAGACCCGCTGGATTCTCTAATATCAATAATCGAAATATACTTACTTGCAGATCCCTCACTTATATTTTTAATCTCCTGTTTTATCTCTGGTGTTATTGCCTCTTCATCTTTAGTAGAATTTTCGCCACCACAACCCGATAAAAACATTGCTAATATTAAAAATAAAACTATCAAAAAATACTTCCTTTTCATTTCTTTAATTCTCCTTATATTTATTTAATAACTCCCTTAAAAATTTTTAGATAGTCGGTATAAGTTATCGCCCCCTTTAATCAATTCACTTATTCATTTTTTCTTTTTCTTGAACAAAAAATAAATTATCCCTGCTACCACAACCAAAACTATAACAAGAAGAAACCAATCCATAAATACGAGAGAAATCACCTATTTAACGCCCCCTTTAATTTTTAGCTTTCGCTTTTTTTATTTGTAGCCATTTTTTCTCTCAATCTCCGGCTTTGGAAATACTCCGATATTTTTTGATTTTAATTTAAAGATATCTCTTATCGGCAAAAGATTTCCGCAAGGCTCTATTGTTTTCTTTTTTTCTGTTCTTTTCTCTGAATAAAATTCTTCCCGGTTAATTTCTTTTAATATTCCTCCACACTTTTGGCAAATTATGCTCTTTGCCCAACCACAGTATTTTCGCCCGCACTCGAAACAAATATAATAATTCATCTTAACCCTCCTTTCATTCTAATAGTTTTGATTATCTTTGATATAGCCTTTTCCTGTTTGCTTTCGCTACCACCACAAAAAAGATAATAAGTATCTCGAAGTAATAACTTATCTGCCAGGTCTAAACTGTTTAGATAGGTAGAAATTTCTTCTTCATTTTCGGATTGCAGATCTAATAAATTGCACTCCCCACTACCTAAACCGTTCCTGTTACTCTCGGCCATAATTAAACCCCCTTTATTAATTGATAACTCGTCAGAATACTCCTTCCCAATGTTCCTGTATAGTCTAATTAGCGTTTATCTGATCCTATTGGTATGATCTTATCAACCCCCTTCCTGGCCTTAGATCTTTAAAATGGCTAAGGATTAAGACAAATAAGGTTTAATCTGTTATTGACCCCTTTTTCAGACCTTCAAATTTGCGTTTTAAGGGGGGGCAAATTAATTTAACGTATAATCATAAGCGTATATTGGCCTTTTCGGTTAAAAACTTGCACCTTTATATCAATCTAACCTTCATTTTGTTCTGAGGATGTAACCGGTTAATTTCTTCTTTCTGCTTATCACTAATCAATGAAGTATAAATCTGAGTAGAGGCCAGGCTTTTATGACCTAAAAAGCCCTGGATTCTCCGGATGTCCATTCCGGCATTTAAAAGGTGGGTAGCGATCGAGTGTCTTAACATGTGTGGAGTTACCTTTTTATTTATCCCTGCTTCTATTCCGTATCTTTCAATGTTCCTCTGTATATTCATTTTGGTTATCCGGGAGCCGGTCCTGCTCAGGAATACCGCTTTGCTCTTATTGCCTTTCCAGACATTGCGGGCTTTTAAATAATTCTTTAATGCCTTGATTGCCTGATCTGTTAGACTGGCCTCTCTTTCCTTATTGCCTTTACCCAGGACATTTACAATACTCCTGTCGATATCGATATCCTTTAGATCCAGATTGACTAATTCCTTTAGTCTGATCCCCGAAGAATAAAACAGATTCAGGATAGCATAATCCCTTTTAGCACTGAATAATCTATTCCGGGCGTATCTTAGCCAGTGGGATCTATTGTTTTTACGTTCTTTTAGTTCCTCTTTGGCCTTGATCCCTTCAAGGTAAGATTGATTAAGTAAGAGATTGATCTCCTCAACGGTTAGATATTTAGGAATTCTCTTTATTGCCTTCATTTTTAACACCTCTTTTTAAACTTTATGCTTACAGTATATAGGATAGATTACCCCTTGTCAAGTGTTTTGTTACTTAATAGTTATTATATAACAATACAGTAAAGCATAAAATTTAAAAATCCTTTGTTTATAAGAGTTTCAGGCCATAACTTTTTTAATAAAATCTTTGTGTTTTGTTATTTTTCTTTAAATAGTCCTGAAATACTCCTAAAATAGCCTCATTTTCTTGTGGAGTGATGTTCACCCGACAAATCACTCGACAGAAATTTAGGATAATTTTTAGTTTCTTAGTCTTATGGTCCGTTTATCTGTCTCTTTGCTTTGTTGTTATTCAGTATATTTAACTTTTATCTCTACTCTTTCCCGCTTTTCCCTTTCCATCGTTTTAGCTTTAGCTATAATCAAAGCGTAAAAATCAGATTCGTTAATTTTTTCTTTTTTTACCATATTAATCATTATTTGATAAAATTTATCGAATTGATCCAGGAATTCTAAATTCTCCGGCACCATTTTTCTATCACCGCCTTTTTTCGCTTTTTCTCAAAAAATCGCTAAAACCTTTATATACCAAGCGTTTTAGCATATTTAGCTAATTTTATTAATTCCAAAAAAGGACACAAAGGACAGCATATTGCCATTTTCAGTATAGACTTCTATATTTCACCATACGCGGGGGGTATAGTGAAAACCCTGATTATCTGTCCTATCTGTCCTTTTTTAATCCTGGCCATAGGGTAATTCGGCTTCTTTATTTAACAAATCGATACCCCCCCATCCCCTATCTCTTTTCTCTCCAATCTTCAAAGCCTTATAGCCTCTCTCTTCCAATCGCCTGCCGAATGTCCCTTTATTTACAGGCTTTTCCTTATTCTCTTCGCACCAATCTTTATAAGCAATATATAGCTTTTTCGTGGTAGCCTGCACCAGTCGGCTCTCGATACAGCAATCCTCTATAAATTCAGCCATTATGTCCATCTGATCCTTATACTGGGCGGTGGCCTCTTTGATTTCTTCCGGGACCTTAAGCCCTTTCTCTTTCCATCTTCTGTATCCTTCTAAGATCCAGTTAAAAATTCCTTCCTTCTCTTCCAGTAAAATATTTTCATAATGTGGAATTCTCTCTTCTTCCGGTATGGTTAACTTGAATGGTACCAGCCTTATTCTTCCCCAGAAGGCCGGTGAAAATTCCTTGACTGTTGGCTTATGATTAGCAGCTAACCATAATTTACAGGTGGGATGAAATTCAAAAAATTCCTGCCTTAAAAATCTGGCGGTTACCTTATCTCGGCCAGTTAATCTTTTTAATAGCTCTTCATTGAATCCCCTTCCTTCTCCGGCCTCGATAGCATTTACAAATCTGGCTCCTTTCATTCTGGCTATATCATTGGGAATATGTTCTCCTCTCCTGGTCAAAAATGTCTCAAAGGGAGTATTAATAGCATAATCTCCTAAAATTTCCTGGATTACATTTATAAAAGTGGATTTGCCATTAAAAGCTATTCCATAGAATATATACAGGCATTGTTCTCCGATATCCCCAGTTAAACTATAACCCAAAGAAGTTCTGATATATTCTGTTATGTCTTC
>NMQN01000379.1 GCA_003575245.1 Candidatus Atribacteria bacterium 1244-E10-H5-B2
TATTAAGCCAAAATACCAGGCTCAGCTAAAGCACCACGGAATAACCGAGCCTGGCTAGTTCTTTGCTGTTAATATAGACTTCTAACCTTAGTGAGCTATGCTCATAGGCAACCCCCACCTTCAAAATTTTTTTACCCTACTCTTTCTTCTTTTTTTTAACTTTTTTCTCAAAAGAGGGCAAGTGAATGGCAATACTTATTTAATATATTTTTTTCTTACCAACCACATATCTTTTCTAAGACTTGGTCTGAAATTTTGCCTTCTTCTACGTCCTTTATTGATTTCTTTATTATTTCTAAAGCAAGGTCCACTTCTTTTTTGGTTATCACTAAGGGAGGGGCAATTCTTAATACTGATTTACTGAAGAAAGTAAGGATTAATCCTTTTTCCCAGCAGCGCCAGCAAACTTTAGCGGCTTCTTTTTCAGCTCTCTGTTTGGTTTCTCTATCAGATACTAAGTCAACACCGATTAAAAGTCCTTTCCCGCGAACATCTCCAATTAGCTCGTGTTCCTTTTTTAATTCGTTAAATCGAGCCTTAATATAATTACCCATTTCTTTAGATTTTTCAATCAATCTTTCTTCCTTTATTACCGAGATAGTTGCCAAGGCTGCGGCACAACTGACTGCATTCCCTCCCATAGTAAAGAGATGGGCGGGAGCCTTCCAGGAATCCATTATCTCTTTTTTGGCAACTATTGCACTAAGGGGCATACCGGAGGCAATAGCCTTACCTAAAAGAATGACATCTGGCTCGATCCCCCAGTGCTCTATTGCAAACCATTTGCCCGTCCTGCCAAATCCTGTTTGCACTTCGTCGTCTATAAAAAGAATATTATTGTCTTCACATATCTTCTTAAGTGCGGGTAAGTATTTGTTAGGTGGAATAATTATTCCTGCATCTCCTTGAATTGGCTCTATAATAACAGCAGCTATTTCCTCTGCTGGGGTTAGAGTATCTAATAATGTTTTTATATAGTCTAAGCAAGATAGGTTGCAATTAGAGGGCACAAGTTTAAAAGGACAACGGTAACAATCAGGATAAGGAACATGGTATATCTCTGGTAGAAAAGGACCTATATTCCTGCGCATATTAAGGCTAATAGCGGAAAGACTAATGGCTCCATAAGTGCTTCCATGGTAAGAACGAAGAAAAGCAATTATTTTTTGACGTTTTGTAAAGATACGAGCAAGCTTTATAGCTCCATCATTAGCGTCTGAACCTGAAAGTCCAAAAGAAACTTTTTTGGTCCTATTTCCTGGAGTTATTTGCACTAATTCTTGGGCCAGTTCCACTTGATTTTGATTATACATATAGGCTGTAGTGTAATTGGTAAAATTATTAACTTGTTCCTTTATTGCTCTTACTACTCTGGGATGGGCATGACCAGTATTTAGAGCGGTGGCACTGGAAAGAAAATCTATATAACGATTACCATCAATATCCTCTACGATTGCACCTTTCCCTCGTTTCATAACAAAAGGATAGTAAGGTACCCGAGAAGCAGGTGAGATAACTTCTTCATCTTGTTTGATGATTTTAAGAGATTCAGTCAATTTTTTTTCCATTCTTTTCCCTTTTTACTATCCCGGCATAATAAGATCAGAAAATCCGAGCAAGTCCCAAAATACTCATAAAAGCCCGATAACCTTCTAAAACTGTTTTCCCCTGCACCTTAATAGTCCTCCCATTTATCCTCTCTACAAAAGGGTAAATAGAAGCATGATCAGCCATCTCCGTCGTAAAAAATTTTACCTCAAATGTAACTGGAAGATCTACATGAAAAGGTTTTACACTTGAAAGTCCACTAATAGCTTTTTTAACTCCATCTTTAATCAACTGATGGGATTTTTCCGGATGGAGGCACTCCGCTCCTGCCCGTCCGAAAGCTTTTTTAACTATTGCAGTTTCAAGGTGTTCTCCTATGAATGCTTTAGCGTCGCGACAAACGGTTTCATCACCACTTAAAAAGATAACAGGAACATTAAAATGCCCTGCAATAACCGTATTGATTTCTGGCTCCCCAACTTCGATCCCATTTAACCTTACACAATTCACCATAGGACCATAATATGTATGATCTAATACGGCGTGTAGTGTACCAATCTTGGCATGATAACCTATAAGAAACGTTCCGTCGCATCCTTCTACGCCTTGCATCATACATAATGGTTTGTCATATCCTGAAATTAAATGAGCCGCAGGATTAAGTTGAGAAAGAATAATATTCCTCATTGTGTTATGCGAATCGTTTACGAGAACCTCTTTTGCTCCGGCCTCCAATGCTCCTTCAATGGCCGCGTTTACATCCCCTACCATTAGTTCCCGACTCTGTTTATAATCTTCTTTTCCTGGATGAACCTGATCAGAATGAACAATCCCGGTAATTCCTTCCATATCTACTGAAATAAATATCTTCATTTATCCTCCTTATAAAATATATTTTAAATTTCTTACTTTAAGCAATACACTGTTTTCCAATCCTTTTACCTCCAGTGTTCTAAATCTTAAGTTATAATTAATCTTATGTAGTCCCTGAAAATTCAGGGACTACATAATTTAATTTCTTTTATTTCTCAATTTTCCAATCCTTAATATGCTCTCCTTCCATCATAGGAGCATGGGTACGTTTAAGATAAGGTTTAACCATTCTTACAAAAGTATAGAAATAAATAGGGGCTATCCCAGCTTCTTCCTCACATAAAATTTGTTCTGCTCTTTTATAAAGTTCTAATCTTTTTGCTGAGTCAGACTCACAAGCTGCTAATTCAACCACTCTATCAAATTCAGCATTGCTCCATTTAATCCAGTTAAACCCATCGGTAGAATGAAATACTTCATAGACGGAATTGTTAGCATCAGGATAATCAGCAACAAAACCCAGACGATAGATTTGAGGTGCATTTTCAGCTAAAGTTTGAAGGTAAACCGTCCATTCCTGATTGGTTAAATTAACCTCTACTTCTAAAGTTTCCTTCCACATCGCCTGAATAGCTTGGGCAATCTTTCGATGGGCCTCAGAGGAATTAAACATCAAAGTAATTTCTGGCAATCCTTTTCCTCCAGGATATCCTGCCTCAGCTAAGTACTTTCTAGCTGCTTCTGGATCATAACCTATACCTATACCCTCTTCAGGGGATACACTACCAAAAATCGGAGGAGGAGTAAAGGTAGTAGCAAGTCTCTGTCCCCCTTTAAGGACGAAATCGATCAAAGCTTGTCTGTTAATAGCAGCAGAAAACGCTTTACGCACTAAAGGATTATCAAAAGGTGGTTTAGTATTGTTAAATCCATAATAATAGACACCTAACTGAGGAGCTATAAATAGTTCTTTACTTAACACTGGGTCAGCCTTCACCCTATCTATATCCTCTAAAGGAAAAAGCCTTAGAGAATCTAATTCCCCTTTTTCATACATAGTCATTGCAGTAGAAGCCTCGAGAACCATAATATAATGGACTCTATCTATCTGCACCTTATCAGCTTCATAATAATCAGGGTTTTTCTCTAGAATCATTTTATCCTGATGGGCCCATTTCTTTAAGAGATACGGACCATTAGTGACTATATTCTCTGGTTCAGTCCATTTAACCCCGTATTTCTCAATAGCCCATCTGGGTACTGGTTTTGCTATCCCCATACCAATAATACCCGGAAAATAAGCAGCAGGCTTTTTTAAAATAAATTGAATCGTATAATCATCTATTGCCTTTACCCCAATATAATTCAGATCAGTAATTTCACCAGTATTTACCTCTTTAGCTCCTTTAATTGGGTAGAGGACAAAAGCGCCATCAGAGGCGGTAGCAGGGTCAGAAGCTCTTTTAACTGCATATTCAATATCATGAGCAGTTACTGGTCTTCCATCACTCCAGTTTACGTCTTTTCTCAAGTGAAAAACCCAAATTAAACCATCTTCGGAACATTCCCAGGAAGTTGCTAACTCTGGTACAACTTCCGTAGTGTAATCATCAAAATCTGTTAAACCTAGGAAAAGATTCTCTATTACAGCGACTGAAGTAGTATCAGTAGCTAGAGCAGGATCTAGGGTGGGGGTTCGGTGCCCAGATTTAGATTAACTGTTACCAGTGCTGTAAAAGCTACCAAGCTAATCCCCATTATTAAACTCAAAACCAAGATTAATATTAAAATATTCTTCTTCATTATTAACTATTCTCCTTCCTTTTAATTTATTAATTACTTAGAAAAACTAACACTTAACAGTACTATATTCTCCTCCTCTTCCACCTCCTTTTTTTTATTTATAAATTTTAACTTTGTATGTCTGAGCAAATTTGCTGAATTTAATCACCTCCTTAAAAAATCTTATTTGTGAAGGGGCAGGTAAAATCTGATTAAAAGCCTGCCCCTTACCGTAGCTCAGTTAGCACTCTTCAATTTTTGAGAACCTGATAAGAGAAATTTTTGCTTATAGGCAACCACCACCTTTTAAATAGTCCTGCCCCCCGGTAGAATAGTACTAAGACCAGTGAGCAGGGACTGGCAATCCGGAGAATCTGGAAGCCGGATCGCCGGGGTTCGATTCCTTTTATTTAAAATATAATCACCTTTCTTCATTTATTAATTCTCCCCTCTTCTCTTCTATTCAAGAGGAATAAAATTGAACACTTGTTATTTGACAAAAGGCCCCATGTGTTAAATGAAAAAAAGGGCAAAAAAAATTACCCGAAAAGGCAAATCAGAAAGGGGTAAAAAATCCCCCCCTTTCTGATTAACAAAAAGTCAATTTAGAAAAATCCTATCTATTCCATCCACACAGGGTAGAAGAACATTCTCGATGTAGGGTAGAGAACAAAATCATGTACAGTTTTACTAAAGACTAAATTTTGATTTGAATGGGCTAGGTAAACCCAAGGGGCATCTTCATGTATCATCTCCTGCACCTTCTTATAGTATCCTGCCCTCTCGGCCTTATCGTAAGTTTCCAATGCCTTAGAAATTAAATTTTGAGCTTCTTCATCACTATAGAAAGCGTGGTTTGAAGCTATCCCTATCGAAGCAGAGTTCGGCGCATAACAATAACTCATAAAATCATCTGTATCCCCGGTATCACCGGTGATCCCTAAAAGGCACATCTGGGGTTTTCCAGCTTCAGCCTCCTGGAGGTAAGTCCCCCAATCAACTTGGTAGAATTCCACTTTTATCCCTACAGCAGCTAAATAACTCTGG
>NMQN01000218.1 GCA_003575245.1 Candidatus Atribacteria bacterium 1244-E10-H5-B2
AAATAGCTAATAGTAGAATAATTCAGTTATGATAAGACTTTTAAGGATTTGCCTATTTTCTAAAAGTAACTTTTTTATGGGCTTTGCTAGTTTTGGGAATGTACGAAATTCCTTTTATTGATACTCGCACAAAGATATAATAGGATTTAACTTTCAGGGGGCTGTGGTGGAATTGGTATACGCAAAAGGTTGTCACCCTTTTGGCACTTCGGTGCATTGTGGGTTCGAATCCCACCAGCCCCACCCCATAAAAAAAGACAATCTATAAAAGATTGCCTCTTTTAAGTCGGTTGCCACCCAAACGACTGATTATAATTTAACAATTATTAAATAAAATGTCAATATTAATAATTATTAAGAATTAGTAGACATATATACATTTTTTATAAATTAATAAAAATCATCACCTCTCGGTGCAGACCAATCGCTGAAACCCTATCCCCACTGCTCAAAATAACCATTTCCTAAGTGCTTTGTATGATTATGTATAGCTATTACGCTTCTAATGGATCATCAGTATTAATAAAATGTTTATTATTCTCATTTAATTTCTAAAACTATTTTGTTTTTTTGATACCCAAGTTTATATTATACTCTACTGCTTTAGTTTTAATTACAGTAGTAAATAAAGCCGCTCTGCTTTTTTTAATATTCCCAGTTAAATAAGTGTCTTTAACTTCACTTAAGGCTTGGTAAATTAAATTCTCCGGCATTAAATCTGCAACTTTTCTATAAAATCCTAAAGAGTGATCATCTCCTAATTGCTCCGCCATATTTTCAGCTAAATACTCTTTTTTCGGAGACCTTTTATTTTTATTTGAAATAGCGTTTCTCTTAACGTTATTTATTTGTTTCTTGTTTAACGTATGATTATAGTTAGTGTGACGGTTCTGCCACATGGCAACATCGTCACATGGACGGTGTGACGATTTCGTCACATGGATATTTTCAACTTCTTTTTTAGTTGGTTTTTCAAATATTTTAAGCTGTGAAACTGGCAAAATTGTGTAGTAAATATTTTCCCATTTACCTTGCTTATTTCTTTTCTTTAAAGCCTGTACGACAGATTTGCCGTTAAACCTAAACCTTAAAAGGCTCTGTATACGCCTATTAGCTGTTTCCCGGCTACAACCTAGATCTCTGGCAACTTGGTCCTGGCTTGGGTAGCAGTCCCCGTTTTCGTCCATGTATAAAGCAAGGGCAATTAGAGTTTTAAATTCGCGGTCAGAGATTTTTTTAAGAAGCCCTGAAGTCCTGGCGGCTACAAAAAGCTTAACAAAAACTTTGTTTTCCCAGGCTTTATCCAAAACATCAAACTCTTTTTTAATTTCAACCGTAACCATTTTTTCGTCTTTGTATTTAGGGGAAACAGAGATATTCTCAAGCGGAAGGTTGAGCTGGTTTTTGTTTAATTTTTTATGGCTCTTTTTTAACTGTTTCATAAGCAGGTTAAATTGTCATAATGTAATATTGTAATATTATTTACTTAATTCGTTTCAATATTTTTATCAAGCTTGCTTTGTTAATTTCTAAAAGGTTTGCAAACAATTTAAAGGAAATTCTTAAGATATCAGCTTGTGAAACCTTGCCGCGCTTAATTTCTTTACTTAAATGGTAAGCGGTATCTTTTACCCACTCAGTTTCTCTTTCTGTAAGTCTGAAGGTTTGGGCTTTGTAGGCCGGTTCGCGAAGTTCTTCTATTTCATCATCAGTAAATTGTAATATTGTAATATTACTTGTAATATTGCTTTCTTGTTTAGTTTCCTTATTAATTTTAATCATTTTAGCTTCTTTACTGTCTTGTTTAATTTTAATAAGAGATTGAGATTCTTCCTCAGGCTCGGGTTTTTGCTCAACAGCCTGAGGCGGGGGAGTTGGAGAAAATAAAGCGTCCATGCCTTTCCCGGTAGACTCTTTTAAATTTTTAGTAAGCTCTTCGTTGTTAAATGATAAAGGTTTTCTTTTAGCCATTGATTATTTCCTCCACAATTTGAGCGTAAGCCCTTGAACCTTCATGTTCAGGATCTATAAGAATAAGAGGCGCTTTCAGGTTAGGGGATTCTGTAAAACGGACAGAGTTAGTAATATATGTGCTGAACATTTTTATCCCTGCGTTCCGGCTTGCTTTTTGAAGAGTCTCAAAAATTTCCTGGCTGTTTAAGGTTCGTTTATCATATTTTGTGGCTAACACCCCAAGATAAGTGAGGTCTGAATTGGTTATTGCACGAATCTTTGAAACTGTTTTTGCGAGCATATCCAAACCCCGCAAAGCCAGAAGCTCCATTGACATAGGGATTAGAAGCTCCCCTGCAGCGGTAAAGGCGTTTATGGTGAGCATTCCAAGGCTGGGGGGGCAGTCAAGGAGTATAAAATCATAGTTTTTAACTACATTTCTTAATTTTCGCTTCAGGATTTGTTCAGCTGCTAAAAGCTGCTTAAGCTCAATATCAGCGCCAGCCAAGTCTATATTTGAAGGTGCAAGGTCAAAATGTTGCGAGGTTTTAATGATAATATCCTTAAAGGTAACATCGTCATTTATTAGAACTGTATAAACCGTTTTATTAAGCGAGTCTGTAAATATTCCAAGGCTGACTGCACAGCCGCCTTGGGGGTCAAGATCAACCACAAGGACTCTTTTACCCTTTTTACCTAATCCCGCAGCTAAGTTAAGGACGGTTGTTGTTTTGGCAACGCCGCCTTTTTGGTTGGCAACGGCAATTATCCTTGTTCCTAATCCAGCCCTAGAGACACGATTTTCAATAGATTCTTTAGGTATTCTGTATTGGCTGCCTATTTTAGAGGAGGGGAGTTTGCCGCTTTTTATCCACCTCAAAATTGTGTTAGGGTGGACATTAAGCATTGTTGCAGCTTCGTCTGTATTAAGAAATAATGCTTTATTTGCCATTTTTTAGTATAAGATAGTGAATGAATTAACTTTTATACAACTATCTACTACTACAAGTATTTAACAATAGAATTTCTTTGTCAAGAGGAAATTTAAAATTAATATTTAAAGAAATATCTTTTCTGCCTGTTTAGCCACAATGAAAAACCGTAATATTGGTTTATGCTATAATCTGAATGCAGAAGATTAACTTCTGAGTAAACTGGAGAGATAAACTTCCTTAACCATGCTTATTTGGATTTTTGGAATGTACTTTCCATAGGCTAATTTATTTATCAAATTCATTTCTTATGATATCTATTTTGAGAATTGTATCTTTCCTTTTTTCTTCATACGTCTTATTTTTATCTTACTGGCCAGATCCTTTTTAGAATATTTAATTTTCTGTTTTTGTTTTTTTTCCCTCTTGACCCTTTTGCCTGATTTTCCTTTTACCATTTTAGTCAATTCTTCCAATTGGTTAAGATTTATTCTTATTGTCATGCTAATCAATCCCCTTTTTTATTCCTTTCTTTTATGGTCCATAAATTAAATTTTAAAGTAAATTTGCTAGTTTTCTCCTCTCTCGTTCTTCTATGGCCTGGATTTCCTTAAACGCTTCCAGGTCAATATTTTCCTCTATGCTTTGCCTTATTTTTTGCTGTAGTACCGGCAGAGGTAATGCGTCTAGTTCAACCGCCTGATCACCATATTTCTTAATAAACTTTGCTGCCCGGCTGTCCGTCTTTTTTGTAAAGTCCGGAGGTAGATCATATTTAATAACGTCCTCGGGGGTTAAGGCTATTTTTTTAATTTCTGGACTTGTCCCAAAAAAGTCTAAGCTATCCCCTAGCGCCCTTAATATATCTTCACCAGAAGGATCAAAATCCCCAAAATAAAGTATTTTTATAGGCTTATCTAAATATTCATCAAAACGATCTGCTGCATCTTTATAAGCACTCCAAGAATTATATCCCCGGCCTACCAACAGGGTAACGCCATACTTCCTGGTAATGTCAGAAAATATTCCTGAAAGCGCGTCTTTTTCCAGCCATACCTCTGTATAACCAGGCTGCCTATCCCATATATTTTTACGGTAAGAATATTTAACCGTTTCCAGGAAGTCCGGTAAGTCCTGCCACATACTAACTGCCCGGGGCTGCCTTCCCCGGTCCTCTATCCATTCCCAGGGTATTAAATCTTTTTGTCTGGCCCTTACTAGCGCATTTGATAATCGCTGGTATTCGCTGCGCTTATTATCTATAAAATGCCGGGCTACTAGCTGATAATAAACCTGCCTTAAGGTCATCGGGTTATATTCACTTAAAATATTATAAGCCTGGTCTATCAGTTTCATTGTTTTCTTTTGAAGAGCCATTATTCCTTTCTTAAATTTAATAATTAGATATCGCTTTTTTATAGTTTTATTTCAATTTAAAGGCTTCTTAATAGGATATCATTAAAATTTTATTATCTCTTAAATTTACCCCCAAATTTTAACGATTTAGGCTATTTTAACTTTATATAAAGTCTTATATGTCTGATTTGCCTTTTATCATGCTAATTAATCTTTCTAATTATTTCGCTGATATATTTTAAGTCTTAATGTTAATATTTATGACACGATGTTTATCTATTAACATTAAGGTTTTTTCCTTCCCTCTTTCAGTTAGCCTTATTCCTTGCCAACTTACATATGCTGCTTTAATCAGTTCTATAAGTCCTTTATCCTGTAGATTTTGCAAGCTCCTTGTAAGCGTCACCTGTTCTTTGTTATTTTTACCTTTGAAACAATGTTGTTTTGAGCAAGCAATTTTGTAATAATCTGTTTCACATTTAAAATAGCTTAATAGTATTTCAGTTCTAAATAAGTATCGCCAATACAGATCATTTTTATCTTCTAATTTTTTATCCTGTATTGCATAAGCCCCCAATAAATCTAATCCACTATTGTTATGATAAATAGTTTTTTTATAAGTCTGTGTCAATATCCACTTCTGCAATTTACTTAGTCTTTCTTTTACCATTTATTAATCCTTTTTATTTATTTATTATTTTGCTTTTTATAGCTTAAATATCAATTTTAAGGCTTTTAATACACCCCTATTAAATCAACGATATAATGCCTCAAACAGCCTTTTAAATGCTTATAAAGGCAAATTAACCTCCTATACACTATCTTATTATCTGATACCAATCTTAAGGTCCTTAATCCTTTTTTCTAACCTATCTGTAAACTCTCCTGTTACCTCTGCTGTTCTTTCCTTTGCTCTCTCAACAGTCAAACCCTCT
>NMQN01000401.1 GCA_003575245.1 Candidatus Atribacteria bacterium 1244-E10-H5-B2
AACAGTGGTCTTGGTTAAACCAGTCATCCGGGATAACCCTACCCGAGAGATGCCATCCTCTTTCAATAGAAGATGAAGCAATGTAATGGCATTTTTTATTCGTGTATCTTCCGGTTTCAGAACTAACATAGAAGGTCCTTAATTTTAGTTAGTAAACTACACTTACTAAGTAAGTTTAGCAAACCTCTATTCATTTGTCAATAACTCGAATTTCTTTTAAAGTTGCAAAACATCCGGGCGGAATACCTTCTTGTCCTTATACTATCAATTCTTTTGTCCTGTATTACCTTAACTCCAAAACTTTAGCTCCCTCAGTAGGTAAGGTTAGATATATATCCGGATTAATCCCAGTGATTTTTTTATATCCCTGCCTAATCGTCTTTTCAAAGGCATCAATGTACTCTCTTCTTAATAAGTTTACCGTACAACCTCCAAAGCCAGCACCGGTCATCCTGGCCCCCAAGACTCCTTCCTGTTTTAAAGCTAAATCCACCAGGAGGTCTAATTCGGCACAACTTACCTCATAATCATTCTTAAGGCTCCTGTGTGATTCTACCATTAGCTTCCCAAAAGCAGAAAAATTTTCCTCTCTTAAAGCCTGTACTCCAGCTTGAACCCGGTAGTTTTCTGAAATTACATGTCTGGCTCTGCGGGCAATAGTCTCTGGTAATTGTCTCTGATATTTTTTAAACTCCTCTATGGTAACATCTCGCAAAGCTCGTATTTCACTTGTTAATTTATGATTAAAAAATTCAACAGCTATTCTACACTCTTCTCTTCTTTTGTTATATTCAGAATTTACCAGGCTTCTTTGAATCTTGGAATTACAAATTACTATCTGGTAATTATGGCCTTTAAAAGGGATTGGTTCATAATTATTAGATCTGCAATCAATAAAAAGGGCATGATTTTTTTGCCCCAAACAGGAGATATACTGGTCCATAATACCACAAGCAACCCCTACAAAATTATTCTCTGCTCTCCGACAGAGGTAGGCCATTTCCAGCGGTTTAATGTCGGATGATTTTAATTTCGCCATAGTTAAGGCAGTAACAACTTCTAAAGCAGCAGATGAACTTAACCCCGCTTTCCGGGGAATATTACTTCTAAAAATAAGGTTTGCTCCTTGCAAAACATATCCTGCTTTCTGTATTTCATCAACTACTCCCATCAGATAATTAGCCCAGGTATTTTTGCGAAGAGGAATTAATTTATCTAAAGAAAAAACGATTTCAGTATTGTAGCCAAAATCAAAGACTCTAACCTTTCGATCATTTCTTAATTGCCCCAACATAACTATCTCTTTTTCGATAGCCATTGGTAAAACAAAGCCATCATTATAATCAGTATGTTCACCAATCAGGTTAGCCCTTCCCGGGGCAGAAAAGGCACCTTTGGTTAAACCAGTATCAGTAAATTTATTCTTAAATATCTTCCACAATTTATTCAAATCTTGCATTGAAATTTCCTCTTTATCTTGTTTTGTATTCAAATATTTCTATAATTAATCTTTCAGATAACCTTGCTTTAACCTGTAAATTTTATATTAAACCACTTCTTCAGGTGGCGTATTTCTTAACTCTTGAGCTTTTTCTTCAGGTAAACAATTATTAATAAAAGCTCCGGCCCCCAATTCACTTCCAGCTAAATATTTAAGTTTGTCTTTTGTGCGATAAGGGGGATAGAATTCAATATGAAAATGAGAATATTCTTTTCCTGTCCCATCGGTAGGTTGTTGATGAATAGACATAATGTAAGGGAAGATAAAACCAAAAAGATTATCAAATTTCATTAATATCGTTTTTAAAATTGCTGCTAAATCAATTTCTTCTTTTTGGGAAAAATCATTAAAAGAAGGGAGATGTTTATTGGCATAGATGTGCACCTCATAACTGTAAGAAGCGTAAAAGGGAACAAAGGCAGTAAATGAATTATTGCTAATGATAATTCGTCTGCCATCTTTCTTCTCTTCTTCCAAGGTCTTGCAGAAGAGACATTCCCCTTCTTTTTCTAAATACTCTTTGCTGGAATTCAGTTCCTGTTCGATAACAGGCGGAATAAAAGGATAGGCATATATTTGACCGTGAGGGTGATGGAGAGTTACTCCTACTTCCTCTCCTTTGTTTTCAAAGATAAAGACATAATCTATATAATCTTTAGCTCCAAGCTCACGATAACGATCTCTCCATACTTTTACCAGCTTGATATAACGGTTCAAGGGTTTTTCTGAGATAATGCCACCGTGGTCAGAAGTAAATAGAACCACCTCACAAATTCCCTGAGCTTTACCATGTTTAAAAAATTTAGAGTCTTTTTCAATTGCTTCCGGTGAGTCTTGTTGCAAAGATGGAAATTTATTTTCAAAAACTACTATATCATAATTTTCGGTCGGTACTTCCGTAGACAAGCCTCCCTTTTTTGTAGAACATAGAGGGCAATAATCTTTCGGAGGTTTATAGGTCCTGTTCTGTCGATGAGTGGCTATTATTATCCATTGCCTCAGGATGGGATTCCATCTCAGCTCTAACATCTCTGCCCTCCTTCTCTTCTTCGGTAAAAGTATAATAAATTAAATAACGTCCATCATCTTTTTTAATTCTTTTTTTATGTATTTGCATAAAAATTTCCTTCCTTATATCAATTCCATATTATTTTACACAAATTATTTTTAGTTATTATATTTTAAAAGTCCAGTAATTAACTTTTTTATATCTTTCAATCGTTTCTCTTGTTTCGTTTTTCAAGAATAATTAATTTACTGTCAAAATCACCTTTTAAATTAATTTTCAATCCTATTTCCTTTAAAGCTTTACCGCTTAATATTATTTTTTTATTTTCATCTTGATACTCGTACAAAAAATCACTAATGAGCCCATTTAATTTTACCGGAGGTAATTTTTCTCCAAACTGCTGAGAATGTAGAAATACAAACAGAACCACTAAATTTTTATCCTTGTTTACATATTCAACCGCAACTAAATTTCCCTTCCAGGTTGGCAATATACGGTATTGATCTCCGTGTTGAATTATTTCTCTTATTTTTTTATACTGACTAATTTTCTCTTTAGCTAATTTCATCTCGGTTTTAGACCAATCGTTTAAATTTCCACCAATGCCCATACTCCCCATCATAGCAACATTAAATCTGTATTCAAGACTTAGTTTCCTGTGATTTAACCAATGAGGCGAATCGGTTACCCACGACATCATAATTTTTGGGGTATATGCATAAGAAAATCCTTCTTGAATCTTTAGGCGATCAAAGGCATCCGTATTATCACTTATCCAAACCTGGTCTGTCCTTTGTAAAATGCCCAAATCAACCCTTCCTCCCCCACCAGAACAAGATTCGAAAGTAACTTCAGAATGTTTTCTTCGTAATCTATCTAAAATCTGATAAAGGCCTTGAACATGGCGAACCCAAATCTCTTGTTGTTGGAATTTAGAGGCCTCAGGCCAGCCTGGTTCACTAAAAGGTCGGTTCATATCCCACTTAATAAATTTTATATTATAATTATTTAATAATTTATTCATAAAATCATATATATATTCTACAACTTCTTTTTTGGCTAAATTTAATACAAGTTGGTTTCTTGATTCAGAGCGAGGACGATTTGGAAAATAATAAACCCAATCCGGATGTAGGTTATATAACTTACTATTCTTATTAACCATTTCTGGTTCAACCCAAAGACCAAAATCCATTCCTAATTTATTCACATAAGAAATCAAGCTTGTTAAACTATGTGGAAATTTCTTTTTATTAACATACCAATCACCTAATCCGGCTGTATCGTCATTCCTTTCTCCAAACCAGCCATCATCAAGCACAAATAATTCAATACCCAAGCTCGCCGCTTTTTCAGCTAATTCTTTTTGCCCCTCTTCGCTTACGTAAAATTTGGTAGCTTCCCAAGAATTATAAAGAACGGGTCTTATTTTATGATTTAAATTTCTTGGTAAAATATAATCTAATTGGTAATGATGTAATTTACGACTGGCATCTCCAAATCCATTATCAGTATAACCAGCAACAAATTTAGGTGTAACAAAACACTCACCAGGTTTTAATTGCCATGAAAAATCAAAATCATTTATCCCTCCAGTAATTTGTAATCGACCGTAAGAATCTTTTTCAAAAACAATTTTCCAATTTCCGCTCCAACCTAAAATACCATAATACACCTTTCCAATGTCCTCATCAGTTTGCCCATTATCCACAGCAAACCAAGGGTTAAACTGGTGACTCGTAATTCCTCGACGACTTTCCAATATCTTTTTGCCATAAGACAATTCTGCTCTCGACAGCTTGGTTTCGCTAGCCCAACGACCATATAAATAACTTAACCTATAATTTTGAATGTCTGGAAGATGCCATTGAGCAGATAATATTTGTTTAATTTGAATTGATTGGCTACCTTCATTTTTTATATTGACCCAGCGCTCGATTAAATCATATTCCTCGATTAACCGATAATTTAACTCAACTTCTAAATTATATGCTAAATCAATAAGATAAATAATAAGTATTTTACACTTGTCACTATCGATTAACTTAAAAGTTTTATATTTTAAAATTAAGTCTCGCACTTGGTCTTCATAAATAACTTTTAATCCGGGTTCTTTATAACGAATTCCACCCCAAGGAGAAAATTCTTCTTTGATTATCTGTTCGAAATTACCAAAGGAAAATTCTTGTTTTAGAAGTACCCCAGGATAATCATCAATGTATGGTAATTTTTCTCCCCAATAAAGATGTTGCAAATTTTTATCTTCATCTACTCCTATTACATAAGCTGTATTTTTAGTTTCTAAAAACCATTTTTTTTCATCATTTAATATTTTAATAGACAATTTCCTCGCTCCATCTTCTATGCTATAGATTTTTGACTGGCACAGCTTCTTCTTGCATAACAATAATGTTAATTATAATCTCAGCAGGTGGCAATTCATTAACATAAGCCTTTAAACCTATTTTCCCGGGTTCACGACCTGCCTGAATAAATATCGCTCCCTTCCCCGCTTCCAGGCTAAAAGGATTTTCACCAATTAACTTACCAGGGCCTGCCATTTCAAAAAAAACAGGATGATGAGACAAATGTAATATTTGCCTATTTTTATCTTGTAATTCAATTACAACTCTTACATA
>NMQN01000304.1 GCA_003575245.1 Candidatus Atribacteria bacterium 1244-E10-H5-B2
GAGACAGAGCCACACCGAGCCACACGGAGACGATGCAAAAGTGGTCGTGTAACCCTTGTAAAATAACGATTTATTTTTTCTGATTTTCTGCCCTTTTTGGTTCTTTGATTTATTTTGCTTAATTTACCTAACAAAATCATAATATAAGTTAAAGAAAAAATCCAAACAGTCTTTTTATTTTTATTCTTTCATACCTAAAAAGATACTTTTGTTAAATAAAAAATGACACCGAGCCACACCAACGAATTAAGGCATACCAACCCTTATAGCGTTTTCATTTTTTAAGATTCCCTGTATTATACATAATACCTTTTATATAAAAATAAAGGATAGAGCTTTTCCCCGGTTTTTTAAAAAAATCTCATAGCTGTTTTTAGGCCTTATCCGGCCTTTTTATTTAACAAAAGATTTTTCTCTCGTCTTTCCTGATTCATTGATTTACATTTTGCCCCGATAATTATATAAAAATCCCTCTCATCAATCTTGCCCTCTTTTATTGCATCGACTATAACCTGGTAGAAATTATCGAATCTATCTAAAAAATTTAATCGTTCCGGTAACATTAAATCACCACCTAGAATTATTTAATAGCCTCTTTTGCTATTCTGGAATAATGCTTTTTTATGATCATAGGCAATAAATCTTTTATCCTTTCTTTTTTCTCCGGCTTTCTCTTTCCTCTTAATAAATCCCTCAATAAGCTTTAAAGCCTTTAAATATTTATCTCTTTCTCTTTTGGTTAGATCTTCCTTCTGCAATTCCACGTTATAAAAAGACCTAGTTTCTTCTAAATTCTTTAAACTCAATACCTTATAACGTGAAATTTTAGGTTGGCCTTTATGATTCCTTCACCTTTTCGGGATTCTTTGTTATCAGGGATTTGCCGGAGTTCACCACCACAAACAGGACACCGATAATTATATTTATATTTTATACTCCAGCCACAAAATACCCCCTGACATTTAGGGCATTTATACCTTTGCATAATCTATTTATCATCTTCCTTTCTTAAGCACCATATTTTTTTAATTGTCTTGCCTACTCTTTTAAACTCCTCATAACTAAATTTATCGCTTTTAGCATTATTACAAACAGCACAAGCTAAAACGCAATTTTTTTTGCTATAACCTTTATTATTGTCTTTACGTTCTAACTCTAACCTCTCGCCTCTATCTTTATAGAATTTTCCCCATATCGGGATAAAGTCTCCTTCTGCTATCCCACAATAATGGCAGTTTTTTCCGTCTCTATCATAAAGTTTAAGACGTAGTTTGTCCTTTTTATTCAATAGCAAAACTCCTTTCTTAGAAGAGCCCGGCTCCCCGGAAGAAGATATTCCAAAATAACCGGGGAGCAGGGATCTCGGCAACCCGGGTTAAGGAATTGGCTAAAAATCCAGGCTACCAGTTTTTAATTAAAATTCACTTAACTACTAGTGTTAACTGTAACCTCTATTTCATCTGTCTTAGTTATAACGCCTTCTGTGTAGCTTACGGTAATAGTAACTGTACCTGCGTTGATTGCCGTAACCCAGCCCACTTCTAAAGCAGGCCAGACTGATACTATACCCGTGGGATTTTCGTCATAACTATAATAAGTAAAACCTATCTCTTTCTTAGTGCCATTATTATAGTGAGCAGTAACAGTAAATGGTTGACTACCTCCGAAATCTGTATTAATTAAGGTCATTATCTTAGGGTCAACTACAATGTAGTCAAGAAGGGCTGGTTCAACTACTATAGTGAAACTTCTACTACATAATGTTTTACCACTAGTTGTTTTCACTTTTAATGTTGTTGTAAAAGTCCCTGCCTCTTCGAATGTTCCTCTAAAGTGTGCTGTAGCATTTTCGGGAAGGATGAATACATCTCCTTCAAAGATCAGACCTGATCCATCTTCTATTTCAAGATCCTCTAATATTTCTGTATCCCCCGAGAAAGAAGCTACTACCGACTTGCCTACATCACTATTAGCTGTCATGTAGACCGTAAACCACGTTGATTCACCTACTGTAAATGTTGTTGGTAAATCTACTGTTATCGTCATTGGTATCCTCTTCGTAACTAATATAGTAAAGGTTTGGGTAGCATACAAAACTCTATCAGATACTTCTACCTTAACTGTATTATCCCCAAACTGAGAAGTGATAGGAATCCACTTAATCAATCCAGTAGCAGGGTTTATGGTCATACCATCAGGTTTAGTGACCAGAGAGTAAGTTAAGGTATCGTCATCGGTAGCATCTACATCGTAGGTGTATTCCACCCCTACAGTCGCCGTTTTTACTGGGTATGATGTTATAACCGGTGCCTGGTTTATAATAACTGGCGGTGTAATCAAACCACAGCCGACCAGTAAGAACGAAATCAGTAACAAAGATACTAACACTAAAATTCTTTTATTTAACATTGAAATTTTCCTCCTAAAATTTATAAATATTTACTTCTAAAAAAGACTCTCATCTCTCCTGTCTTTAAGCTATATAATCACCCCCCTATACTTGAGATTTGCTCTTTCTATTTAGACGATTCAGGGTATCTTCTCCGCTCGTTCTCGACCCTCTTTTCCTTATTGACTCTCCTATCTTTTTGAAAAGTCACGTAGGGAATATTGATAATCTCTCCAGCAATTATTTTTTCCTTAACTTTTTTGAGATCAGAGAAATATAATCTTAATCGCCTCTTGCAAGCCTCAAAATTAACAGCAGTAGTCAGATCGGCAATCCCAGCATTGTCTTTAAAGATCCTAACTATTATCATTAGTAAAACCCCCTTTAATTTACCGGTCCTCCGTTTAGGTCCTTGACGAGAGCCAAAGTCTTGAGTTCCGGAAAACCCTCAGCCCAACCTTGCGGAGGCCCGGCCTATTTTTTAGTAGCGGTATATTCAGGGACAGGCTCTAATTTACCCCCGCATTTAGGGCAAACCTTCCCTTCTCCCCAACCATAAAAGACTGCCTTACATTTTTTACAGCGGTATTCCGGCATTTCCTTGACCTTCCTCTATCCTCTTTTTTAGCTCCCTCTTCCTGTCCTTATAGAATTGGCGGAGTTCTTTGTTTAGCGTCCCCGGACCAATACACAGAATATCGGTAATCTTTTCAATCTGGCTCCCGGAAGGGATAACCCCTCCTATCTCAAATTGAGAAATAGTGGGTTGAGATACTCCCACCAGAAGGGCCAGATCTGACTGGGACAATCTCTTTTCCTCTCTCTTCTTCCTGATCGGATTAACTGAGTTAGTTATCATTTTTTTCCTTTGCCTCCTAATAAAAAAGGCTTAGCCTCTAACAGAAGCCAAGCCTTTTACTGTTTAATAAGATATATGCTATAATAAACTACGAGCCAGAGAGACAGCAAAGACTTTCGGCTCTGTTCGAGCCCGCTTATCTCGGTCCAACGTCGATAGCGGGTTCGTTCTTTTAATAATACTATATATAAAATTTAGAAGTTTGTCAAATTTATCGTTCTAAAATATTCCTCTGGGCCCAGACCCTTTTAGCACAACGTTTGAAGCAATACTCCTGGTCTGATCTCACCGGAATAAAAATCCTATGGCAGTCCTTTGCTTTACACTTCTTTGCCTTAATATCTTTGATCCAGACCCAGTATACCCAGGATAAGGCCAAAGCCCTGCCCGTAGGTATATTTACATACATCGAGGGATAAAAATAGGCCTTCTCTTTAGAGTAACTCTCTATCCTTAATTTCTTGTCTTTCAACAAAATCTCTTCCAGGATCCCGATATCCTCTTTAGTCGGTCTCTGCCCTGCGATAGCCCTATCGGTCATCTCTCTAAAGATAGATAGACAGGATTCAAAGTCTCCTTTGATCTGGACCAGCTCCTCCGCAGAAAATAGTCCGGGAGGCATATCTTCAAAAACCTTCGCCGGGATCCCCTCATTGTATAATCTTATCCCGTATTCCTTAGGGAATCCTTCGGGAATCTTACAGCTCCCGGAGAGCGAAATCACAAATTTGATATAGTCTATCCCCAGGGCCTTGATCAGCAGGGCATCAAAAACCCCTCTCTTGGTTTTATCTTTTATCATCTCTCCCCCTCTAAGAATTTTTTTAGATTTTTATCTGAAACATTACCATAATTTACCCATTTAGGCATAGCCACTAATTTTTATCACCTTGCTTTAAATTCTTTTTTTAACTGCCCGCCTGGGGTAGAGCTTTTTTTAACCAGTATCTATTTTGATATTCCCGGAACTTCTCCGGATATTTTTTATGATATGCTTTTAACCAATCTTTATTGTAGTCCGGGTTTTCAGCCCGCCAGTCCCTGAGATATCTGTTTCTCGCTTTTCTCATTTTTCTATAGGCTTCGGGATCATTCATTTTTAACTTTCGTAAACATATTTTCCGATATTTATTGATTTCCTCATTGATCAGCTTTTTTGCCTCTGGACCCTCGACATTCACACTTACATTTTTAACATTCACACTTTTATTTAAGACGTTCACACTTTTGCCTAAAACATTCACACTCTTATTTTTAACATTCACACTTGATATATAACTTAATATATACTCACCATAACCAACCCTGGCAATCTTTCCCTCTTTGTATAAGTTAGATAGTATCTTCCTTATATTTGCACTTGTTTTTTTAAGCTCAAGGGCTATTTTTTTAGGACCCAAAGGTTCTTTACTTTGAGATAAGAGAGATATAATTTTGTCCCTGGTATTCATAGTTTTTATCCCTTTACTTTCCTTAGATTTTTAATGCCGGTTGAAAAGGTTTATCTAAATTATTATGCTTAATTAAATTTTCTTTAGCCGGCAATAATTGAAGATTCTCTAACTCCCAGCAACGTTTAAAGTCGGTATGCTCGGGCTTAGAAAAGTTAAAAGCCGATATCGGGATAATATGATCTATATGTAATTCTCCGGATAAACAGTCCTGCCAGTCATAGCCCTGAGGCATAGTCTTATTAAGTCTTTCGATTAAATCATTCAGAGTATAGCCGGTTAATGATTCCCAGGTCCGGCTGGCTTTGTTACCTTTTAGGGATAGACGTATTGATTTTTCTATTTTTCTATTAAGGTTAAATTTTAGATCTATTTTATCTCTATCCTTATTGTATTGATTATGATATTTTCTTACTTTTTCGAGATTATCTTTATAGTATTGTTT
>NMQN01000877.1 GCA_003575245.1 Candidatus Atribacteria bacterium 1244-E10-H5-B2
TGTTAGGTTTAGCTAAAATAATTTAACCACTACTTTACTGCTCTTTTCTAATCCTTCGATATTTAATCCTATCTTTATTAAACCTGATGCCCGGACCATGGTAGAAATTAATCCTGATT
The DNA here is from genome assembly GCA_003575245.1 of Candidatus Atribacteria bacterium 1244-E10-H5-B2. The sequence continues at coordinate 120 of NMQN01000877.1, forward strand.
TCCCCAGTATAGGCTCGGCATAAAATTTTTCACCTTCTTTATATACAAATACCCGTATATAATCTTCTCTCCCCGAATCTGAAACCATATTGCAGGTCAGCTCTGCTTCTATTTCTTTGGCGGAATTATAATTATATTCTCCCCCCCTGTAACCAGCTAATCAAAGGTCGCACAAAAAGGTTAAAAATTATCATCGCTGAGACTGGGTGGCCGGGCATCAGGTTTAATAAAGATAGGATTAAATATCGAAGGATTAGAAAAGAGCAGTAAAGTAGTGGTTAAATTATTTTAGCTAAACCTAACAAAAAGTAGGAGGTCCTTTTTTTATATAGTACATAGTTATAATGAAGAAGAAAAATAGCGTAAAGCACGTAGCGTACCGACTATTGCGTGAAGAGGAATAGTTAGATGGTTGAGGAATGAGTATATTGAAGAATTAATATTAAACTAATTAACCAACAAACCAGTTAACTAGCTAACCAAGTACTAGCGACTAATTGGGGAAGGAAAAATTGATTTGAGAAGAAATATTTATTTAAGTAAATTAGCTTTAAAAGAAGCTCAAGAAAAATTTTATAAAACTTTATTAAAATACAAATTTACTCAGCCTTTAAAAGGGGAATTGGTTTCTACTGAAGATTCTTTAGGACGGATTACCGCAGAACCAATTTTTGCCAAGATATCCTCTCCTTATTATCAGGCAGCAGCTATGGATGGAGTAGTGGTCAGAGCAAGGGATACTTATGAAGCTTCCGAATCTTCTCCTATTACTTTAAAGATTAATCAAGACTTTCATTTTATAAATACCGGTAATCCTATACCTTTCGGTTTTGATGCAGTTATAAAGATTGAAGATATAAATCTTTTAAATGAATTTAAAGGAGATAAGAACAAAGATATTTCTGATGATTTTACCGATGATTCAAAAGAAGAAAATATTAATGAAATTAAAATATTTTCGGCAGTTTCCCCGGGGCAACATATCCGCAACATTGGGGAAGATGTGGTAGCTCATCAGTTAATTATCCCTGTAAATCATAGAATCCGTCCAGTAGATATTGGAGCTTTATTGGCAGGAGGAGTAAACCAACTTCTTGTCCGCAGGAAGCTCAAGGTAGCAGTTATACCTACGGGTGATGAATTGATTCCACCAGGGGAAGAAATTAGTCCTGATAAAATTATTGAATATAATTCTAAAATAATTAAAGGTTTGATTTACGAGTGGGGAGGAAAGGCAAAAGTATACAAAATTGTTAAAGACATTCCCGTAGATTTAAAGGGGATTTTGCTTCAAGCTGCCTTACAAAATGATGTAGTAGTGGTTCTTGCCGGTTCCTCTGCTGGCTCAAAAGATTTCACTTCCGGGATTGTTAAAAGTATAGGTGATGTTTTGGTTCACGGAGTAGCTATTATGCCAGGGAAACCGACAATTTTAGGAATTATTGATGATACTCCTCTCATCGGGCTTCCCGGTTACCCGATCTCAGCAATCATTGCTGCGGAGCAATTTTTAAAACCTTTAGTCTTCCGTAAATTAGGATTGACTATAAAAAGGCGCGAAGAAATTAAAGTTCATATGGCTCACAAAGTGGTTTCTAATTTGGGAGACGAAGAATTTCTAAGAGTAAAATTAGGAAATATAGATGGGAAAATAATGGCTTATCCTCTTTCCCGAGGAGCGGGAGTGGTTACTTCTTTGGTAGAAGCAGATGCCCTGATTCGTATTCCCTTGCTTAAGGAGGGGGTAGATTTTGGAGAAGAAGTAGAAGCTGAACTTTTAGAAGATTTAAATAGAATAAAGAACAATATCATTGTGACCGGTAGTCATGATTTAGTTTTGGATATTTTAAGAAATGAATTACAAGAAGAGTTTTCTGATTTTAATTTAGTGTCCTTTAATGTAGGAAGTATGGGAGGATTATTAGCCTTGAAACAAAAAAGAACCCATCTTGCCACCGCTCATCTATTGGATCCGGAGAGTGGAGAATATAATTTTCCCTACATAAAAAAGATGCTTCCTCAGAGAGAATTAATAGTTGTGAATCTAACATACCGAGAACAAGGGATAATGGTAAAAAGAGGAAATCCAAAAAATATCAAAGGAATAGATGATTTAGTTAAAAAGGATATAAAGTTTATTAATAGACAGAAAGGATCAGGAACCAGAGTTTTATTGGATTATCTATTAAAAAAGAAAGGCATTAATCCTTTAGATATTCAGGGTTATTCTAAGGAAGAGTACACTCATTTAATGGTGGCTTCTGCCGTAGCGGAAGGGAGCGTAGATGCAGGTCTGGGGATTTTGTCTGCTACCAAAGCCTTTAACTTAGATTTTGTGCCAGTGGCCAAAGAAAGGTATGATATAATTATACCTAAAGAGTACCACTCTTCATTAAGGATTCAAAAATTATTGACTATTATCAGATCGGAAAAATTTAGAAAAAAAGTCTTGAGTTTGGGTGGATATGACCTCTCTCAGAGTGGAAAGGTAATAAAAGAATGAATAAACTAATAGATAATTTGGGAAGAGAAATTTCCTACCTTCGGGTTTCTGTTACCGATCGATGTAACTATAGGTGCATTTACTGTAAACCCGAAGAACAATTTGAATTTATCCCACATGAAGAAATTTTAAGGTATGAAGAAATTGTAGAAATTATCGAAGAAGCGGTAAATTTAGGTGTTACCAAAGTCAGGATTACTGGCGGCGAACCTTTAGTCAGAAAAGGAGTAGTAGATTTTATAAAGAAATTAAAAGAGATTAAAAAACTAGAAGATATATCTTTAACCACTAATGGTTTTTTCTTAAGTGAATATGCTGAAAAATTAAAAGATGCTGGACTGAATCGGGTAAATATTAGTTTAGACTCCCTGCAGGAAGAAAAATATAAAAGAATCACTCGAGGGGGGAGTTTAGAAAAAGCATTAAGAGGAATCGATTCTGCTTTAAAGGCAGGATTACTGCCTATCAAAATTAATATTGTACTAATTAAGGGAATTAACGATGATGAAGTAGAAGATTTTGTAAGATTGACTTTGGGAAGACCATTAAATATTCGTTTTATTGAATTTATGCCCTCCGGAGAAGAGCTAAAAGATAATTATAGGGATAAGTTTATTTCAGTTTTGGAAATCAAAGAGAGTTTAGCAGAAAAATACTCATTTAGACCTGTTGATATAAATTCAGGTGATGGACCAGCAAAATATTACCAGATTAAAGGTGGTCAAGGTACCATAGGTTTTATTACTGCCTTGAGCCAGCATTTTTGTAAAACCTGTAATCGGATAAGGTTAACTTCCGAAGGCAAACTAAGGCCTTGTTTGTTTTCGAATATACAGGTTGATATTAAGCAGGCAATAAGAAATGCAAAAACCGATGATAAAATAATCAGGAGTAAAATAATAAGAAATAATATAGGAGAAGCAATAAGCATAAAACCCGAAGGTCATAGATTAAATGAGAAATTCTCAAATAGAGACTCTTTTAAGATGTCTAAAATTGGAGGATAGCAAAATGAAAGAAAAAGAACTAAGCCATTTTAATAAAAATGGTAGGCCGCATATGGTGGATGTTGGAGGTAAAGAAGACACACAACGAATAGCTATTGCGGAAGGTTCTATAGTTATGCAACCAGAGACTTTGAAGCTGATTAAAGATAGAAAGATCGCCAAGGGAGACGTTTTGGCAGTAGCCCAGGTAGCAGGCATTATGGCTGCTAAAAAGACCAGCCAGATTATTCCAATGTGTCATCCTTTAATACTTACCAATGTGGATCTTAATTTTACAATCAATGAGAATGAGAATAAGATTATTATTCAATCTAAAGTCAAAACTATGGGAAAAACCGGAGTGGAGATGGAAGCTTTAACTGCAGTAGCGGCTGCTGGCCTTACTATTTATGATATGTGTAAAGCAGCAGATAGGGAGATGGCTATTAAATCGATATATCTTTTAGAAAAAAGCGGAGGCAAGAGTGGGTATTTTTCGAGACCATTAAAAAAGAGGGATTAAATATGTAGATAAACGATAAGGAGAAAGGAGATAAAATGGATAAGATAAAAGGAAAGATAGTTGCTGTATGTCGAAGTGAAAAGAAGGGGACTGTAAAAAAAGAGATAGCTGAAGGGCTATTAATCGAGGACTTCGGATTAGAGAAAGATGCTCATTCAGGCAAGTGGCACCGGCAGATTAGTCTTTTAGGAATCGAAAGCATAAATAAGATGCGTGATAAGGGTTACCAATTATCTTTTGGAGATTTTGCTGAAAATTTAACCGTGAAAGGTTTAGTCCTATATAAGCTTCCAATAGGCACAAAGTTAAAGATTGACGAAGAGGTGCTATTGGAAGTTACCCAGATTGGGAAAAAATGCCATTATGACTGTGAAATAAGAAAAAAGATTGGAGATTGCGTAATGCCCCGGGAAGGTATTTTTACTCGTGTTTTAAAGGGCGGAAAAGTAAAAGCCGGTGATGAGATTGAGGTGCTTTCCGAATGATTAAAGTCGGGATTTTAACTATAAGTGATAAAGGGTCAATGGGAGATAGAGAAGATCTAAGTGGAAAAGTAATCGAAGAAATAATCAAGAAGATTAATGGAGAAGTTAAATATTATCAAATTATTCCTGATGAAAAGGATATTATTCAAGAAGAGTTGATAAAGGCAGTTGATAAATTACATCTCGATTTAATTTTAACTACCGGAGGAACGGGTTTAGCCAAAAGAGATGTTACTCCGGAGGCTACTTTGGCGATAATCGAAAAAGAAGTTCCGGGGATTAGTGAAATCATCAGAAGCGAAAGTTTTAAAAAGACAAATCGAGCGATATTATCTCGAGGAATGGCAGGGATTAGGAAAGAAAGTTTGATAATAAATTTACCCGGCAGCCCTAAAGGAGTAAGAGAATCTTTAGAAATAATATTAGAGGCATTGCCGCACGGTATAGAAATTTTAATAGGCCAAGCTACTGAGTGTGGAAGAAACGATAAAGAAATTAGGTGAAAATTAATGAAAGTTAT
>NMQN01000257.1 GCA_003575245.1 Candidatus Atribacteria bacterium 1244-E10-H5-B2
GGGGGGGGGAATATTGTTTATACCTAAACTGCGTCCCAAACGTCTGGAAGGAATTGGTCCAAAGGTAAGCATAATATCTCCTCTATCTCAATTAATTAGTTAGCTGGTTTATTGGTTAACTAGCTTCAAGTATCCGCTTAATATTGTATCGAGTATATAATATCGAGTATTGCATTAAGAGAAAGAGAAAAAGAACAATAATTTGGTGAATTTTTTTATTCTACTATGGTTTTTATCTTCTGCCAAACATCCTTTATCTCTTTAGTTACTGTATTGTCGCTATATTCGACTACCGGTAATCCCTTTACCAGGGCTTCGGTTATTATATTATCAAAATGAATTTTACCTATTATCGGTACATTATTTTTTTGGCACCAATCTTCGATTTTAGCTGAATTCTCTAAATTAATATCGCATTTATTTATTATAACTGCCGCTTTCACTCCAAAATGTTGAGCGACTTTTACCACTCTTTGCAAATCATGCAATCCGGAGAGAGTAGGTTCGGTTACCACTATAGCTAAATTAGCTCCGCTGAGAGTGGCTATAAGGGGACACCCGATTCCCGGAGGTCCATCTACAATTATTAATTCCAGATTATTTTTTTTAGCAATTGTTTGAGCATTCTGACGTACCAAAGTAACTAATTTTCCTGAATTTTCTTCCGCAATACCCAATCGAGCATACACTAAAGGTCCATATTTTGTCTCAGAAATATACCATTTCCCGCATTGATTTTCCTTCATCTGAATAGCCTGCACTGGACAAACCAAAGCACACAAACCGCATCCTTCGCAAGAAACTAAATCAATTACGGTCTGACCTTTGATTGTTTTAATGGCATCAAAACGGCAGACTTCCTGACATCGACCACAATTTGTGCATTTTTCTAAATCTATGCTTGGGATTAATCCGGCATAAAAATCATGTTTTTCTTTTATTTCAGGATGAAGTAAAAGATAAAGATTGGAAGCATCTACATCACAATCTCCCATAACCTTATTTTTGGCTAAAGCAGCTATGCTTGCGGTAATAACTGTCTTTCCTGTTCCGCCTTTGCCGCTTATTATCACTATTTCTTTCATTTAAAAAATACCTCGATTCTTATCATTACAAATACAGAAAAATATTAAATAATTTGTGCGATTTTTTGAAAAAGCTGGATAAATTTCTGTTCATAGGCAGAATTTACCTTCACTATTGGAATACCTTTAGAGTAAGCAACTGCAATCTCTTTATCCAAAGGAATGGAGAGTAAAATAGGGATATTATTTTTTTTACAATATTCTTCTACCTTATGGTCTCCGATATCACACTTATTTAATACTACACCGTGAGGAATCTTTAATTTCTGAAGCACTTCCACCGTTAAAATAAGGTCATGTAATCCAAAAGGAGTCGGTTCTGTAACCAATATAGTATAATCACTATCTTTTATAGACTCGATGACCGGACAGGAAGTACCCGGAGGGGCATCAATCAAAGTGATGTGATGGTTTACAATATTATTATCTCTATAATCTTTTTTAATTTTCTTTTTAATTTTTTTTATTATAGGAGGAGCCATCGGTTCTCCTATAATCAAACGTCCATGCGTAAAGTTAATGGACTCTGCTTTGCCCTCTTCTAAAATTCCTATTTCATTCCCCTCTTCACTAATTGCCTTTTCCGGGCAAAATAACGTGCAAGCCCCACAGCCATGACACAGCCCGGGGAAAACCAAAACTTTATTCTTAGTAACTGCGATAGCATTAAAAACACAAACTTCCGTACATTTACCGCAATAATTGCATTTTTTATCGTCAATTTTAGGCACAGGAATCTCTACTGATTCCGAACTCGTTATAACGGGTTTTAAAAAAAGGTGGGCATTAGGCTCTTCTACATCACAATCTAAAAATTGCACATTTTTTCCTTTATCTTTAGCTAAAGTCAAAGCAAGATTAACAGCAATAGTTGTTTTGCCAGTCCCACCCTTTCCGCTTGCTACTGAAATTATCATTTAGTTTAATCCTTCCCTTTTATTCTATTGTCTTACCATCGCAGCGCCACACTTAGGGCATTTAATGCTGCTGCAAGGAACACCTACTTGATGAGTATCTATAGCGCCACAAGAAGGACAAACACAATTACCACCTATTCCAATTCCTCCGCCTCCTCGACGTCCTTGCCCGGCACCTCTTCCTCGACCAGTTCCCGGTCCTGCTCCTGTTGGTCCAGTACCATCTCCTCTTGGCATTTTTTTTACCTCCTTATTTCGTTGATTAGTTATCTGGTTAATTAGTTATTTAGTTGCTTGATTTGCTTGCATAGATTTTTATGCTTTAATATAAATACTTATTTTATTTATTCTAATCAATACTAATCTAAATATTTATATTTTTACATTTTAAATTTTTTTATATTAGTTCTAACTATTAATGAATATGTTTTTCATTGGGATGGTCACATTCTTCTTTTTCTAAGCCATAACCTTTCCCTGCGCCAGGTTTACAAGATGATTCTCCAGCCTCTAATTTACCCTGCACAAATTTTTCTATTACCTCTTCAATCTTTCCAGTGACCCCCATTACCGGAGTAATCTTTTTTTCAGCAAATAACATTTGTGCTCTATTTCCCATGCCTCCGCAAATTATATATTTTACTCCGCGTTCTGCAAGAAAATTTGGTAAAAATGCAGGTTGGTGACCAGGATTATTTATTTCCTCTACTTTTGGAACCTTCCCTTCTTCAATTTCAGCAATAGTAAAGGAAGGACATCTTCCAAAATGAGCTGACACAAAACCTGCGTCGGTTGAAATGGCTATTTTCATTTTTTTATTCCTCCAATTTTTTTATTTCCCCTGTTTCATACCTGAATGGGCTGAGGCATTAGCCTGGGAAATTGCTTTAAGTTCACCTGATTTAAATTTATCAATGGCTTCTTGAACTGTACCACTTACTCCGGTTATCACTTTTATACCTGCTGCCTGTAAAGTCTGAAAGGCATTGGGACCACAACTTCCAGTTAATACTGTCTTTACTCCTTTATCAGCCATTATTTGACCTGATTGTATTCCTACTCCTCCCATTCCCTGGGCACCGGTATTTTCCATTGCTTCAAATTTATTGGTGTCAGTATCAAATAATATAAAATAATGACATCTGCCAAACCGAGGGTCAACTTTATCCTCTAATTTTGCCCCCATAGAAGTAATTGCTATTTTCATTTTTTAAATCCTCCTTTTTAGCAATTAATTTATTTGGTTAACTGCGTAACATGTAACGAGTAATAAGTAATTAAAATCTACCAATTGTACGATAAGTCATTGTGTAACAAGCCTGCCCCTGTGAAAACAGGGGAAGCAATCCTGTCGAGATTGCCACGCTCCTTGCAATACGCTCTAGGCTAATAATATTCTGGTTCCGGCTTTCTCTTTCTTTGCTATACGTTAAACGCTATCCGCCCTACGCTGTAGGGGCGTATAGCAATACGCCCCTACTAATTTAATTACTAATTTCCGTTTCTATTTCTTTTTGCTTTTTTCCAATTCTGCTGTACGTTTATTAATTTCTTCAAGTTGTTCTTTTAGAGCTTTTGCTTCTTCGGCTAACATCTCCATCTCTTGTTTGGGTTCTACCGGGGGTTGATAAAATCCGCCTCCATAGGCAATAGGGGGAGGAGTTACAGGATAAAAATTCGCAGGCCAGTATGCTCTACCATAACCTCTGCCTATTCCTCTACCGAATCCCCTGCCATAACCAAAACCTAAACCTGGTCTGCCTGCATAGGGATTCATAAACCCTGCTACCGGATAACCAGCGCAGTATCCGGCTGCTCTTCCAGTCATGGGACCTAATCCTCTTGGTCCAGTTCCATCTCCTCTTGGCATATTTTTCATCTCCTTTCTATTTTTGTTTTTTTCTCAAAATATATTTCTTATAATGATAATCATTTTCAATAAAATACATTAAAAAAATTTATCTATTTTTCTTTATCTGAACATTCGTCACACAATCCATAAAATTGAACTGTATGATTTTTTATTTCAAAATTATATTTTTTGGAAAGTTCTTTTTCTGTTTTTTTTAGTAACTCTAGCTCTTCATCTACAAAATCTGTATAATCGATTATCCGACCGCAATTAGTACATATTAGATGGTGATGATGGGATGGCTCCTTGGTTCCACGAGCCAACTCATATCTTGCTCGTCCATCACCAAAATCAAATTTAAAGACCAAGCCCATATTAACTAATAACTCTAAAGTTCGGTAAATAGTGGTAAGGCCGATAGCCGGATAAATATTATGTACTTTTAAATATATATCCTCTGCGCTTAAATGTTCCTTTGACTCATCTAAAACCTGTAAAATAATTTGACGAGGAATAGTAATCCTATAACCACACCCTCTAAATTCACCGTGCCACCACTTTGCCGGACCCTTACCCCATCTTCCTGGCATATCATCCTCCCTTATTGATAATGATTTCCATTAACATAATATATTAAATAAATTCTGTTGTCAAATATTTTTAGCACACTAAAAACGAAAAGCGGAAAACCATAATTCAAAATTTTTTACATAAAGCATTTTTTAAGAGTAGTGGCTGGATTCATCCAACCCGTGTATTCTGGAATTTCTTTAGGGGCTCGATGAATCGAGCCCCTATACGCTGTACGCTCTACGCTAAAATACGGGATACAATTCACGAGATACAAATTTGGATTCTGACTCCTGGCTTCTGGATTCTTCACTATATACTATATACTGTTTCTTAATATACAAACCGGGTAATGGTCGCTAAAATAATGGCTAAAATAGAAGTAAAAGCTATAGTAAATAAAGTCCGTTTACTCCCAATTTCTTTCCACAGAACCGCAATAGTTGCCACACAAGGAACATAAAAAATTATAAAGATGGTAAAAGTCATAATTTGAGTCGTGGACATTACTGCGATAACATCAGTAGTTCCTATGGCTTGTATCAACATTAACATAGAAAGTTCTTTACGAAGAATACCAAATACTAAAGTAGTACCCACCACTAAAGGAAGGCCGAGTAAAGATGTAAGAGGAGAAAAAAAGTTATTTATAAGCATATCGGTCTTGAAATACTGTAATAGACTTAAAATTGTACTGCCCGCAATAAGTAAAGGCCAGGCAATAAATATAAATTCTTTCATCCTGAGCCAGGTCTTAGCCAAAGCAACTTTTATAGAAGGAATATGATAAGCCGGAATTTCTAAGATCATTCCCGGGGTTACCTCCGGCAGCAAGCGAGATAATATCTTTCCTGATATGATAATTACAATAATATTTAAAATATAAATAGCCAAAGCTGCTTGAGGACTAATATAGAAAGCCACTAATGCAAATATTATAGTCATTCGCGCAGCACAGGGAATCATAGTAGCCAGCACAGAGGCAATAAAACGGTCTCTTCCCGATTCTAAGATTCGAGTTGCCATTATAGCCGGAACAGTACAGCCATAACCCAATATAAAAGGTATAATTGACTTACCATGCAAGCCAATCTTATGTAAAAATGCATCTAAAAGAAAAGCTATACGAGGCAGATAACCTAAATCTTCTAAGATTGCTAAACCAAATAAAAAGGGGAACAGGTAAGGCAAGACAATAGCTATGCCACCAGCAAGTCCCTGGATAATGCCACTTATAATAGAAAATGATAGAGTTTCGGAACCCATCCTGATTTCAATTAAAGGAATTATTTTATAAAAATACTCCAATAAAGGCTCCTCTATTAATCGTCCAACTGTAAAAACAACATTAAAAAAAAGATATAAAATTCCTACTAAAAAAATATACCCGAAATAAGGATGCATTAAGGTATTATCTAACCGATCGATTAATTTTATTTGTGGTCTTGTTACTAAAGCAACTTCTTCAAAAATATTCATTGATAAAGAATGTCGTTCTGAGGAAATAACTACGTCAGAGGGTCTATTATGAGTTTCACTAAGTTTATTTTGAAAATGGATAATATCTGTAAAAATATCTCTATCTCTCTTCTCAAAATTCTCCATAAAATAACTATCATTTTCTAAATACTTAAGGGCTAAAAACCGCTTAGGAACATTAAATTCTCGATTAACCTGTTTCTCTTTAATTTGTGTAGATAATTGGGCTATAACTTCCTCTACATCTTTACTGAAATTTAGAGTTTTGCCAATTTTCTTTTTTTCTCCCATCTTATAGGCTATAGAAAAAAGCTCTTTCACTCCGTTTCCTTTTAAGGCAATTGTTGGCATTACTGGAACACCAAGAATTTTAGATAATTTTTCAATATCAATCTTAATACCCTTACGCTCGGCCTCATCAATCATATTAAGACATATTACCATCGGCAATTTAAGCTCTAATAGTTGAAGAGTAAGTTCTAAACTTCTACTAAGCAGTGAGGTATCAATAACGTTTATAACTATGTCAACCCTATTCCTTAACAAATACTTTCGAGCTTCAAGTTCTGCCAAGTCGAAAGAAGTAAGAGAATAAGTGCCCGGTAAATCCACTATCTCGAAAATTTCTCCAAAAAGATTAACTTTACTGGAAGTATATTCTACTGTCTTCCCGGGGAAATTAGAGGTTACTGCTTTATATCCAGCAACATGATTAAAGATGGTGCTTTTGCCGGAATTGGGTTGTCCCATAAGAACAATTTTCATTATTCTGCCTCCACTACAACTTTTCTGGCTACTCCTCTACCTAAAGCCACTTGATTACCATGGATACTTATTAAAATAGGTCCTCGCATAATAGCACTTCTTTTTACAGTTATTATGTCCCCGGGATGGATACCTAAACACCCTAAGCGTTGTCTTATTCCCCATCCCCCGGAAATACTAACAACTTTTACTTTTTTATTTTCGCCAATTGAATCCAAAGTAATTGTCATATCTTTTTATTCTCTCTCCCTTAATATTTTTTCTTTGTAATTTTTTATTTTATTGCTGCTTTCCCCCAGCAATCCTCTTTTTTTCAAATATTCTTGAAAATTTTCTTTCCACTTGGAGCTTTCTGGTAATAAACTAATGAATTCTACAAATTCAAGCAGGCAAGTTATGGTTTCTGGTGAAACATCATGTTCTAACTTGCAAGCATCCTGTTGAGCATTTTGTTCATCAACTCCGATAATCTTTAAAAACTCCACTAGTAAATTATGTCGCTTTTTGACCTCCTGGGCTAATTTTTTGCCCTTCCCAGTGAATATGATTCCTCCATATTTTTCATAAACTATATATTCATTTTCTGATAATTTTTTGATCATTTCAGATACACTGGGACGGCTTACCTCTAATTTATCAGCAATATCTTTTGCTTTAACATATCCTTTTTTATTCTGCAAATTCCATATAGCTTCCAGATAATCTTCCATATTTCTGGTAGTCATTAACATTAATCTTCCCTTTATAATTATTTTTAATTTTATAAGTATGCCTAACTTTATTAAGCATCCCTAACTTTATTAAATAATACCACAGCTTTATGAAAATTGCAAGAGGTAGTATATAAAGAAAAAGCAGAAGGTCAAAACCTTCTGCTTTTAATCATCTACACTAACTAAATTAAAATCAATTACATTAAAAAATCCTTATTATCCCCCTGCAATTGAATGAATTACCTGGACATCGTCTCCATCCATAATCGCGGTATCTTTATATTTTTCCTTGGGAATATATTTACCATCAACCTTCACCATTATTAAAGGGAAAGTATATTTACATCTTTCGAGTAAAAGAGCAACGGTCAAATCTTCTTCCCATTCTCTATCTCTTCCATTTACTTTAATCATGATTGATATTTTTTCACCACTTCTAATACTTCGGGAAAATCTATCTTTAATTTTTTAATTTTTTCTGAGGTAGGCACACCGTTAGAATCCCATCCTCGGCGCTTATAAACCGCATCACAAAGCTTCTGATATTGTTCTTCTCTATAAGCTCGAAGAACTTTCATCTTTTCTTCAGTTGTTTTACCTTCAATATCAAATTTAATTATCTCTTGAAGTTGTTGGTCGTAAAGTTCCTTTCGCGATTCGTATTCTTCGGCGGTTACCGGTCCCACAGCCCGATAGGGAACCATATCATGTTCACGAGTGCCAAAACCCATTTTCAGATTAAATAATCTCTGGAGGTTATGAACTCTTTCTGATTGTAAAATTAATTCTTCTGGTGTAATATGTTTACCGGTAACTCCCTCGAAAAGCCAGCAATAATTTTCCACATGTTCGGGAACTTTTGCGGCCTCCATTCCATGATATTTCTGTTTGTTGTCTTCTGGTTCAATGTCGTTCCAGGGCAATTTACAGAGACCGACGATAGAAAACCAGGTTCGGAATAAGGGGAAATAATGAAGCGCTTCGGCTTTATCTTCAAAAGTAGGAATCTGGTTGTTTACCTGGTCCATAAAGATAAGCCAGGACTCGTCATGTTGGGGCCCTTTGTTAGCAATTCCGTATCCTCCCTGCTGTGCCAAAGATTCTTTGGTTACATATTCGGAAAATTCCATTCCTTTGCATTCCATGCCTATATCCTGTAAAAATTCTGCATCTGCACCATATTTTTCTACTAATACTTTTTTTATCTGTCGAATTCCTAATCCGGCAATTTTACCAAACCCTTTTCCTTCTGCCATCTGATGAATCAATTCCAATGCTGCTTTGGTATTTCCAAAGTTAAGTTCCAGCCCTCCGGTAATTTCTTTATCGAGAATATTATTTTCGTAACACTCCATAAGAAAAGCCGTAGTGGTACTGACTCCGATAGTGTCTATCCCGTAATTATCACAATAAAAATTTGCTTCTAAGATAAAATCAGGGTCAAAACATCCACAACCTCCTCCAAATCCTGCAGTAGTTTCATATTCTGGTCCATCCACCAGAACTTTTTCTCCTTTTAAAGGTCCTGTTGTTAATTCAAAACTATCCACTGCATGAGAACAACGCATGGCACAACCTACCCAACAGGAATCACCTGCTTGTTTCTGGGTCATACGTTGATGCCATACTTTAGAATTTATTTTAAAAGCATCAGGATGTGAACCAAATTTAAAATTATGAACAGGCAAGCAATTATAATTCTGCATATGGTCTAATAAATTAACTGTCCCTATTTCTCGCATTCCGTTTTGGATATGATCTAATTCTAATATTTCTTTAGTTAATCTTCGTCCAGCTTTTGTAATAAGCTCGGGATAAGCTACATTATTAGAGCCCGCGTTTACCCCGGCATATTTAACCACGATTGCTAAAATTTTCTTATCCCGGAAGACACTTCCTGTTCCTCCGCGCCCCGCTTGTTTAATCCGAATTTTCCTGCGACGCACATCATACCAGGTGACATTTAAAATTCCTAAATTAGTATTTTCTGCACCCCTTCCGGAGGAAACAATGCTAAGATTTCTTTTATCTTTTTCATCATCAGCATATCTTTCAGTCAGTTTTTCGATAAGTAAATAAGTATCTGAATTTATTCCCGAGACTTCTTCAATGACAACTTTTCCTTTATTTCCATCAATAAAAATAATCACATCTTCTTTGGCCTTGCCTTGAATCTCTAAAAGGTCCCAACCAGAAAATTTTAAAAAAGGAGCAAGATAACCTCCTACATTATTATCATTAACTGTTTCGGTCTCCGGTGAAAGAGTTACTATGTGGGTCTTACCCGTACCAGAATATTGAGTAACCCCGCAAATAGGTCCGGTACAAAAGATTATTTCATTTTCAGAGTCATTCCATTTTGTCTTTGAGGAAACAGTATCCCACAAATACCATATACCATAACCACGTCCTCCGGTAAAGGTTTCCTTTACCGGAAGGTCGATGGGTTTTTCTTCAATCTTATTTTCTGAAAGATTAATGTATAAACGCCTATCAGTATAACCTTTTTCCACTTTTCCCGGCTCAAATTCGAAAGATGCTAATATTTTTTTATTTTCCTTGCTTACTTTGAACACTAATTTTTCCTCTTTCATTAACTCATATCAAAATTATAAGTTTCGAAATATACTTTTAAAAAATTGCTTTCATTTAAGCTATGTTTATTCATAAAACTGTAAAAATATTAATTGTAATAATTATTTTTGTTAAATTTTATCATATAACACTAAATGAAGCCACCTTATCTTTTTTAAAACCAAGATAGGATGGCTTCATTTTCAATTATTTATTACAAAATAAAATACAGCTTAAACTTCTTTTACTTCCTCTATCTTAGATTCAGCCAGGGGAAGAGAAATCCCTGCAGACTTTGCTGAAATTGCTGAAAATAGATAAAGTAGAATTCCCACTAATACTATTCCTAAAGGCAATACTAAAGCTACCGACATGCCAGCTCCTGCTGCTAGATAAGCTAATACGGCCACCCCAGATGCAGTGAAAGCATAAGGTATCTGAGTCTTAACATGATCTATATGGTCAGAACCTGAGAACATCGAAGACATAATAGTAGTATCTGAAATTGGCGAACAATGATCTCCCATAACTGAACCGGTTAGTACTGCTGAAATTCCCAAAGGCAAAGGCACTCCTAAAGACAAGGCTAAGGGAACAGCGATAGGCATAGTTATAGCCATAGTTCCCCAGGAAGTACCTGTAGCAAAGGAAATCAGGTTACAGATTAAAAATATAACCATAGGCAGTAAAAGTGGAGAGATAACTCCTTTAACAGCATCTACCACATAAGCAGCAGTCCCCATTTCACCACAAACACTACCAATTGACCAGGCGGAAAGTAAGATCAAGTTAGCCAAAAGCATCATCTTGGCTCCATCTACAAAAGCATCCATCATATCAGCTAAAGTTCCAATACCTTGAACTTTATACATTAATATGGCTACGATTACAGCAAACATAGCTCCCCATAAAAGGGCAGTCATAGCATCGGCATCGGAAATTGCGGCAGTAAATGATTCAGCGGAAGTTCCTCCACCGGTCCACCACATTCCAAATATACTAACTCCCACCAGGACTACAATAGGCACTACCATATTCATGGTCTTCTGAGGAACACCTTCTAAGACCTTTAATTCACTACCTCCGGAAAGTGGAGTTGCCCCATCAGCAAAGACTTTACCGGTAGTTCTTGCCCGGTATTCAGCTTTCAACATAGGGCCATAATCTCTTCCAGATAAGGCAATACCTAGAACCAATATTATGGCGAAAATACTGTAAAATCGGTAAGGTATAGAATGTAAGACGATGGTATAGGGAGTCATTGCGACTGAGGCTCCTTCTATGGCGTCACCAATAAGTCCAACCTCATAACCAATCCAGGTAGAAATCAGAGCTATAGAAGCTACCGGAGCAGCGGTAGAATCGACAATATAAGAAAATTTCTCTCGAGACATCCGTAATTTATCAGATACTGCCCTAAAGGCATTACCTACCACAGCAGTATTCGAATAATCATCAAAGAAAATTACTAATCCAAATAACCAGGCGGCAACTTGTCCATCACGAGCAGTCTTTACCTTTTTAGTAACACTCTTTACAAATGCTTGTGCTCCTCCGGAAAGATAGATTAACCCGATAAGCCCACCGACTACAAAGTCAAACAGTAAGATAGTAGCATTCCAACTATCAGCCGCATTTTCAACTATATAGCCTAAAGTTTTAGTAACACCGCCAATTGGATTCCACCCTATTAGGATACTAGCTCCTACCCATACACCAATAAAGAGG
>NMQN01000484.1 GCA_003575245.1 Candidatus Atribacteria bacterium 1244-E10-H5-B2
GGGCAAGATCAAAGAAGGTGAATAGATTTTTAAGCTCGGTTATTTTCTCCAGGAATCCCGATACACCGGTAGGTATAAAGTCCGGATTGCCTTTCATCACTATATCTTTACGGGTGAGCTCGGTAAGCTCTAATTCTTTAGCTTTCTCCCTACCGAGTACCCTTGCAGCATTGGCCTTCTTGAAAAATTGTATATTATGCTTGTAAAATAACTCTAAAACCTTTTTCCAGGCTGGCTCTAAGTTATTTTTGGTTTCATTCTTAATCGGCATCATTGCTTGCTCTTGCATACTCAATAGACCCCTGAAAGTACCATGAATATCTTCCTTACCCCCTGAAGGCATAATCTGCGGTGGAGTAGCGGTAAGCTCTTCTATAATCTTCTCAAACATACCGATAATCTGATATAAGGGTGACAGGGATGCTGCCTGAGCAGTGGTACTAAGCTGAGTAATCGTGCCAGTCCTTTTAACTGGGAAAAACTTACCTGGTCTTGCCTTAACTGCCTTGGGGTTACCTGCATAATCATCAACAACTATTTCATACATATTATTAGCAATATAATTAACAATCTCAGTCAATTTGTTGTACAAGTTAGTTACCATAGGGGCAAGTGCCTGTAGGTCTTCTCCTGTGCCAATTCCCTTATTCTCCCCAGTTAGTTTATCTTTCCACACCGGAACGAAGATATTACCACACCAGTAGGGGTATTTTGTCGCCCTTATAACTTTTACTCTATTGGCCAAGGTGATAATACTCCAGACGTAATCTTCTTCAAAGGGGTTTATATCAACAGTATCGTTCAGTTTTCCTTCTATTAGCTTCCTGGGTACCAATCCGTGGTATTCTAGTAGATGTACTGAATCTTTGGGAGCAGTCAGAGGGTTCCGCTTAAAGGATTCCGGGTAAGAAGTATCTTTTAATTCCTTGATGTTAATATAAATGCCTTCTTTTTCCTTCTGTCTCAAATAAGTGGCAGGTACATTATCCTTTGGAAATATCTTCCAGGAGGTCAGGTCTTTATTGAAGGGATCAGAGAGAAATTTTATTACATCAACATTATCAATATCCGGTCCGTCAAATATGATTATATCTTTATAAGTTTTTTCTCCTGTTTTCTGTTTTTCTTCAACTAACTTCCAGGGGACGCATAGCACAGCATAGCCATAGGTCTCGTAGTTTTTAAGCCAGGGGATTATCTTTCTCTCTACTTCGGCATTGTTCAGGTCATAGACCATTTTCAGGCGTAAATTTTCTGAGTTCGGATCATCTTCTTCTCCACCTGGCTCTAAATCGAAAGACTCGGCACCACGAGAAAGAAGCATCTCGGCAAAATGGGCTACCTTATTCCTGACCACTTTTTTAAGTAACGGCACATTTATATTAGCCTTAGTAGTCTTTTCTTCTACAGTATAAGTACCGGTATAATTATTTTTAATGGTTTGCCACTTTTCCTGAATAGGTCCCCAGTAAGTTTTAGCTGTCTCATAGTGATCTAACACATAATCACGCAAGAGGTCTTCTTTGGTTTCTATGACCTTCTTTTCTTTTACGTCCATTTTCTTGATTGTCTTTGTCATATATTACTCCGTTTTTTCCTCATATTATCCCCCTGTATATGGATCAGCATTGGCCAGCGCCTCCGCGTCCTGCTCTGCTTCCCAATCAGACCATTTCTTACCTATAACTGCGTGATCCAAAGTGTGTAATCCGATAATATAAGCGTCAGCCAGATCAGGACTTTCTGTTAACCTCTTTTTTACATTTTCTTTTGGTTCTGCATATATTTTGCCATCTCTGATCAAGTAGGATACCGAGCTTAATTCCCTCTTTAATTTCTCGTACTCAATTCCCTCTTTCTGGGTCAGTTTGATGTCTTTCTCGGCAAATCTCCGCCCTACACTCCACCACATTTCAGCCCGTAAGTTTCTAAACTTTAATTTATCTGTCGGCTCTCCTCTATCAGAACTGTTAAAATCTAGTACATTATTCCCCATTTCCCGCAATCGATCCGCTACTCCTGCACCAAGCCCACCACATACATCGACCCCGATGAGGTCAGGGTGTTTATCCTGCGCCCAGATATGTACTTTCCCAGCTGTATACATAGTATCTTTTTGACCGAATATCATTGAATCCATAATATCCGTGCCTTCAAGATAGTAGATGACTGTTCTATCATCGCCATATCTCGCTACATCTACTCCAAAAACCTTTTTGGGTCTACCCACATAGTCTATATGAACCTCATTTGCCTGCCTTATCCATATATCCTTAACGATGATGTCAGAGCCTTCGAGTGAATCCCAGCTACCCTCTAAATAGGCCAGTAATAACTCTGGTCTGTGCTTGAAGGCATCCTTTATACTGTCCATATAAGTATCCGGTAGATAGGGATTTTCAGCTGGTAAGGCCGGTATATATACTTTCTTTGGATCACTGCCTAATACAAATTCGTCTTTTAACCAACAGTTTTTAGGATTGGCTGTGAATAATGATTTATATGGTAATGGCACACTATCAATCTGTAATCTAAACCTTGACATTAATACTGCCACTTTATCCCTATCACATTCCTCCGCCTGATCGATAAATGTTACTGCAAATTCTGCGCTACTAAACTTACTAACTGCCTCTTGAGTATCCAACCCCCCAAAGGCATATTTAACTTTATCTCCAATAATTATTTCTTTATCCTGGGACCTAATATAATATTGACTTTGTGGAATAATCCTTTTCCAAGTTTCAAGAGTTGTATCATTAAAGTCAACTCCCCTATAACGTCCCAAGAACCCCAACTGTATAGGGTATTTTGTCACCAATAATTTAAACTTTTTTATTACCCATTTAGCATAACGATATAAGAGCAAACAACCTATATAAGATTTCCCACCCCCCATTGCTCCACCGAAAAGTATACTAGTTATGCTATCATCCCAGAAGGCATCCCAACATTTAGTCTGTTTTAGGGTCAATTGTCTGCTGGTTCGATTTTGGTTGTTCATTTTGTTTTGGTTGTTCATAAGTTTTTATTATTTCAAAAATCTCGACAGGACCCCCACCTGCACCGGTGATCTCACCTTTAAATGTATTAGAATATTCGCCTTTCTTCTTATTGCATAAATAAAATTCTATTGCCCTTTGCATACGTTTTTTAATGTTTTTTCTTAAAGCACATTCCGCAAGGTCAATAAAGCCTTCCTCTATATTCTCAACTGCTTGTTTAAATTTTGGATCCTTCTCAATCCAATCATAATATGTTTGCCTACCGATATTACTCGCTCCACAGGCTTTACTTATATGGCCCATATTGCTTTCATAGGCTTTTAAAAAAAGGTCTTTTTTTGTACGGTTTGTACGTTCTGTAATAGCCACTACTGACCACCATTCCTAAATAAAAAAAGCCCCAATGACATCAAGTCATTAGAGCTTCTGGTTTTCAGGTGGTCTCTAAACTTCAGTTTTAATTTTTTCCGATTTATTTATACTCGACATAACACCTTTGTAAAAATTTAGTCGGATACTACCGGTAAAATCGGGGCTTCTCTCTAATATCTCCTTTAATAACTTTTTTATTTTCTCGATTGTATCATCTGATCTTGACAATCTTACTGTCTCCTATTTAATAACATAAAAAAAACACTATGTCAAATATAATCTTTATTATATCATACCTCCAGTATTTTTATAATTTCCTCCAGGCTTCGCACTACATAGTATTCCCCGCCTGCCCCTCCCATGGTCTCTTTAAATCTCTGTTGATGTTCGGAGAGCTTCCCTCCCGGTTTCTTTATCTCGAGAAATATAACCCTTCCAGCTTTAACAGCTATCATATCAGGAATCCCCCTAAACGCCCCGAGGCCCTGCAGGATATGAAAGTTAAACCACCCCTTAATATTTAAGTAACTTTTTACCTGATGCTTGATATCGTTCTCGCTTATTTTAAATTTTAACTTGTATTTTTTCATATCTTCCCCAATACTATTAATATCACCAAAACTACCATAATTACCACCACTACGAAAAGCCCCCACCAGGCACAATCATTGGTTTCTTCTGCCTTTTTAACCGGGCTGCTAAATCCTTTAATCTCTTCTTCGCCCCATCTTAATTTCATTTGTTTATCTCCTTTAAAATTTCTAATGTTCCTAAAACCCACAACTCCAGTCTCTTTGGTCATATTTTCCCCAAAAGATAAATTTGATTGCAAGCCATAATACTCTCAATTTATTGCTTTTGCTTACCATACACATATAATGATTACATATCGTAATCTTTTTAACATCCTTACTAAGTCCTATATAAAATTCTCGATTATTACATATTGTAAAGTCTCTTTCTCCATCAATAACTAACCGGCCTTCTTCGTTATATAATTTCATTTCATTCTCCTTTCTTTTTCAATTTTATTATCTCCTTTTAATTTTTTTCTTTCTATTTTAGACCCATCCAATAATCTTCCATATCTTTCTATCATGTATTCTTCGCTATATCCCTTTTGGCTATTCTCCATTTCGATGATCCCGGTTAGTTTCTTCGGATGATTATTCCTTTTCTTCATAATGGGATACAGCTTCATAAATTCCTTTTTTATCCACTTTTCCTCTGCAACCGTAATATCACATATTCCTATCCAGCCCCCCAAGGCCTCTACTACCGAACCTATCGCCGGGTTATTGGGAAAGGAGACAGATCTATAACCGCCATAACTTTCTATTTTCCTTTTTAGAACTAACCAAGCAATCTCTGCCTCATCTTCAATCTTCCCTTCAATCATTTCTATAATTTCAGCTATTTTAGGGAAGAATTTTAATCCCCTAATAGACTTAACCACTGCTTTTTTTATATTTATATCAGAATAACCCTTCAATATATCCCAATATATTTTTGCCCTATCCTCGCTTAACTTCTCTCCAAAGGCAGATTCTAAGCTGTTTAAACTCTGTAAAAATAATTTTTTATCCATCTCTCTCCTTTCTTAATTCACATCATCAAGACGGTGATCCGTAGCTATTTTTTCTTCTAGGCTCTTGCCCCGGTCGATTATCTCCTTATAGAATCTCGGATATTGTTTTCGCAGACTGGCCGGGCATAGGATATTTTTAGCCCAGAACTTATCTTCTACTACCCAGT
>NMQN01000830.1 GCA_003575245.1 Candidatus Atribacteria bacterium 1244-E10-H5-B2
AATCGGGGGGGCTGACTTTTTTAAAGGCTCTTTGATTGTGGACCAGGTAAAAATTTGGGGATCGGAAGGTAATAAGGATATAGCCACTTTGATTAAGGCAAGGTATAAACGAGGGCTAATGGTGCCTCGAATTAACCTTAACAAATCAGGGGAAGACCAGATAGAATATTTTGACACTTTCGGGCCTATGGTGATCTGCACTGACGAAACTATGCCCCAGGATATAGAGAGCCGTTGTATAACTTTTCAAATGCAGAAAAATGCTAATCCTAAAGTGGAAGGTGAAATTGATAAGGGACTGGCTCGTCGGTTGAGGAATCAGTTAACAGTATTTAGGGCTAACCTTGCCGATAAAGAATTAAAGAAATTAGAGCCTGTATCAAGAAGAAGATTAAATGAAATATTATATCCCTTATATCAAATTCTAACAGAGATTGCCCCGGAACGAAGGGACGAATTTAAACTTATAATTAAGGAAATAGAGCAGAGAAAAGAGGGTGAAGAAGGCCTAAGTTTTGAAGCTGATATTGTGAACGAGATAGTAAAATATTATAACGAAACCGGGGAAGGAACTTTTTTGACCTCTGAACTTGTTAATCGTTTGAATGAAGATAAAAGAGAAAAAGAGCAATTTTCGGATAGGCTGATAAGTTTAAGGACAAATAGATTAGGTTTTGAAAAGATTAGGCTGGAAGGTGGTAAGAGAGGATTCAGAATCGACCTTAATTTGTTAGAGAAAATTATCCCCTATTTTAAAGCTGTAAAAATAGAAAAAAGGGGCAATCTTTTAACTTAACATAATGTTTTTTAGCTTATCTCTGACGCTTATGACACTTATGACGCTTAGCAGGGAATAGGCCTGACACTTATTTTATTACATACTAAAGGGGGAAATTGGTATCTTAGGCTATATACTATAAGGGTTAGCTGATTTAGGGGGTTTTTAAGTGGTTTTTTAAGTGTCCCCGAATACCCGGATTAAGTGTCATAAGCGTCATAAGTGTCATAATGGGATTAAAAATTTAAAAATGAAAAAGATTGAGTAAAGCAAAGAGGCTAATTAAGGGCTACAAAAGGCTACGAAAAAAGTCTTTATAATCGACCGGATATTTCGGTAGAAGGGGTATCTCCGAATTGGAGTAGTATGTTTAACAGAATAGACATTCTGTTAAATATAAAAAGCTATATAGAATAAGGCTTTCAGGATACTTGAATTTATTTTGATAGGATACTTGATATATTGCTTAACTTATGTTAGAATAGGATAGGTATATATAATAAATAGAGAGGTGGTAAAAATGAATTTTGTAGAACCTATCAGGGATAGAAAACAGATAGACAAGATAAAGGGGAATCTATATCGACAAAAGAATCCCCGGGACTTCCTTTTATTCGTCCTATCAGTAAATACAGGCCTAAGAATAAGCGATATTCTCTCCCTCCAGGTAGAGGATATTAAGGATCGTAAGGGGAATTTAAAGGATTCTCTCTATATCTTAGAGCAGAAGACAAAGAAGAGAAGGACTATACCGCTTAATAAACAAGCCCAGGAGGCGTTAAGCTATTATCTTAAGAAGACTGGTATATATGACTTAGATAGATACTTGTTTATCAACGAAAAGTCAGGAGATAACAAGCCATTAACGAGGGTTAGAGCCTGGCAGTTAATAAATAAATGGTGCCGGGAAGTGGGTCTTGACTGCAAGGTAGGCGGTCATACCTTAAGAAAAACCTTTGGCTATCACTTAAGAAAGCAGGGAGTTTCAATCGAACGGATATCTGACTTATTAGGCCATCGAAATATCAAGGTAACTTTTCGATATATCGGGATATCTGATGATGAGCGTAAAGAAGTTCTAAGTAAATTTGGCTTGTAAAGGCCAAAGTTGCATATAACGCCCATAAAGGGCTCTTAAGCGGTATCAGGCTATTTCGCTTACGATAGCCTATGCAGAGGGCAATATGAAGGCGTATTTAGGGGGTGATAACAGAAAAAGAGCATTTATTAAGGATAGCCTGAACGATTTATTAAATTTAAGGAGGAATTTAAGAGATGAGACAATTTGTAGAACTTAGTTTTGATGATGAGATGTATAAATTAGAGATTTTATGCACGATGTTGAAGCCTGGGGAAGTGGAAGAATTAACAAAGAGCCTGGAAGAAAAGGGGTTTACTTTGACCTCTGTTTTTGCCGATTCTTTGGCCGGTAATGTCGTAAAAGAGCATTATCGGGACATCGTAGTAGTTAGAAAACAATTATCGAATGAAGGTTTTACCTGGAGCCCAAATGCTAAAAGAATAAAATTGCCCGCCTAAATCCTGGCGGTCCGGTCTTCTATGCGTTCTCCGGACTGCCGGTCCCCTGCCCCTGTTGTCTAAAAACCTAAACACTCCGGGGGCAGGGATATTTTAAAAAAGGAGTAAACAATTAAATGAAAATAAATAAGAATTTAGTCAATAGCCTTCACCGGCTGACTAAAAAAAGCGACGGTAAAAAATCAATAATGAAATTAGAGAATTACAAAATAAAATTATACAATCTCCGGGGTCAGGTTATAGGCTCCATAGGGCAAGGAGAAAGTGTCGATTATCAGAAACTATTATCAAAAAAAAGGCGGTGATTCTATGGCTATCAAGAAATTTATGATTAAACTTTCCCAGTTTATTTCTGATTTTTTTGGAAATAATTTAGGTGGCAAAATGAGGTGGTGATTTATTATGGCAAAAAGAAAAAGAAGATACGAATACCATAGCCCCGAATCAGAGGCCAGGTCTAAAGCTAATCTTCTACAATATAGAAAAAAAACAAGAGAAGAAATCGAAAAAGAGGCAAGGGAATTTCAGAGTAAAAGAAAGAATTTGAAGGACCTAAGCATTATAGAGTTTGCAGAAAATCCCGTTGTTTTAGGCATATCGTTCACAAAGCGACCAGTGCAGAAAATCATTCTTAAAGCACTCTATGGCTTGCCCCTAAACGAAAAAGAAATTGGAATATTTAATACCCTCACCAAAGGCAAGGGCAAGTATAAGCCGGGGATGGAGAAAACAGAAGCGGTAATGTGCTTAGGTGCAAGGGCAGGTAAAAGTTTTATAGCAAGTATTTGTGCCTTATATGAGGCTACGGTCGGCTGGCAAAATAAGCCCTGGAAGGAGACTTTATCGCCAGGGGAATATGTCTATGTCTGCATTATCGCAACGAAGGAACTGCAGGCCAGGCAAATAATTCAAACAAATTGCCTTCGTATGTTAGAGCGTTCTCCTATGCTAAAAGGCTTAATAAAAAAATCTACGGAGCTGGAAATAACGCTTAGAAACTATGTCAAAATTATATCCGGACCTTGTAATTCGACAGCTCTGCGTGGACTTCCCATAGCGGTGCTTATAATGGATGAAATCGCATTTTATAGGATAGAGGGTCCGAAAGCTGACGAAACTATTTTTAATTCATTAAGACCCCGAATGGCACAGTTTATAGAAGGTAAATTATTCTTGATATCTACCGCAGGAAGTAAGCAGGGGCTATTTTTTAATTTCTTCGATGAAGGATTTAGGGTAGAGGATAGACTAACTATTCAAGCAAATACCCGTTTTGTCAATCCCGAAATACCACAGAAGTTTTTAGATAAAGAGAAGGCCCGGGATATCGATAATTATATGAGGGAATTTGAAGGCATATTTAGTGAAAAACTGGAGGCCTTTTTCAGTTATGAGCTGATGCAGAAGCCTTTTATTTTAGCTGGTGATCTATCATATAAATCGGAACATAACTATTACCTGGGGCTGGATCAGTCCGGGCTTAGTGGCCGGGATCGCTTTGCCTTAGCGATTGCCCATAAGGAAGGAGATTTAGCTATTGTTGATATAGTCAGGAGCTGGGAAACAAAGGATTTAGATATTATATTAGACGAAATTAAAACACTGGCTAAGGCCTACCATATAAACGAGGCTATAATTGATAAATTTAGCAAGGGTTATGTTGAGCATAGTTTTAAAAAGATAGGTTTAGAGGTAAAGATTAGGGCTTCCCTGGCCGATGTATTTGTGGGTTTAAAAGCTAAAATGATTCAGGATAAACTGCAATTACCAGACCGGCCGGACCTGAAAGCAGGAATGAGAAACACTATCGCAATCTACAATAAATCGAATCAGTTAGCTATAACACACCAGAGAGGACCAGAAGGACACGCTGACGAAATAGACGCAGTAGCTGGGGTAGTTTTCGAAGCTATTAAAGAGGAACCTATGCCCGGATTTTATGTCCTCGAGCATACTCAGAAAGAGGTTGATGAGGAGAGCTGGCAGAAATTAGAGAATTGGAACGATTTGACAGGATAAATTTTATGTGTTATACTATGTGTGATAATAAAAGGGAGTGATTTTATGAAAAAATTAAACAAAATTCATTTATCTTTTCGATTATCAGAAGAACTGGTTAAAAAAATTGATGAATTTGCTGAAAAACTTGAATTGGTTTATATAGATCCACTGATAAGAAATCAAGGCTATCGTTCGGTGGCTATAAGATTAGCTTTAGAGGATACTATGCTCAGGTTTTTTGGGCCAAAAGATGATCCTGACGAAATAATAAGCCCTTATTATAATGAAATGAGCAAAATTATACCAGTTTTAAAAAATATCCGGTTAAGAGGAAAACTTGAAGATCTAACCGGAGATAATCAGGAAGAAATTGATAAAATAATTAAAGAATTCGCTTAGCCTGGCCCGGACTTCATAGCTGGTAGTTCCGGGCTGGGCATCCGAATTCTTGCTACTGGCTTGACTTCTTTTCATTATAAGGTAGGAGGTTCTTTTCGTCTTCCCTTCTACCTTTGCAATTATAACATTTATTTATTTTATAAATTAGATCGATGACAGAAGAAAATAAAAGTAACAATTTATTACATTCAAAGCAATAAACGAAGTAACAAAATGGAACAGGAGCTAAAAATTAGATAGTAAAAAATACAATATATTAAGATCGAAGTAATATTTAAAGACTAATTTAAGCTCAAAAAATAATAAGAAAGGAGATAACAATATGAAAATGACAGAAGAAGAACTAAATGACTTAGTTCAAAAGAAATTCGATAAAGCAATAGAACCTTATTTAAAAGTAAAACGCCC
>NMQN01000214.1 GCA_003575245.1 Candidatus Atribacteria bacterium 1244-E10-H5-B2
CCAAAAAAGAACACCTCTGGGAAGCAACTGCTGTATTTAACTGTGCTGCCATATATGATAATGGCCTGATACATATGATCTACCGAGCGACCGATATCGCCCCCAATGGCAAAGAAGGACCCTATATTAATCGTCTTGGCTATGCAGTAAGTAAAGATGGTATTCACTTCAATCGCTTAGAACAACCAATTCTATCCAATGATACAGAACAAGAAGCCAGAGGCCCGGAAGACCCCAGAATAGTTAAAATAGATGATATCTTTTATATGATGTATACTGGATATAGGGGTAGATCTTTGAAAGATTACAGAATTTGTCTGGCTACTTCCAAAAATCTTATCGATTGGGAAAGACAGGGAGTAGTCCTTGACGAACCCAACAAGGATGCCTCCTTATTCCCGGAAAAAGTCAAGAACAAATATGTAATGTTTCACCGCAGAGAACCGGACATCTGGTTAGCCTATTCTTCTGACCTTAAAAACTGGTATGACCATAAGATTATAATGAGACCCCTACCCGATTCTGATTGGGAATACAATAAAATAGGAATAGCCGGCCCTCCCATCAAAACCGAGCAGGGTTGGCTCTTAATATACCACGGCACAAGTAAGGAAAAAGGATATTGCCTGGGAGCAGCTTTACTTGATCTGGATAATCCCTCCCAGGTATTAGCCAGACAGACTGAACCAGTATTAGAACCCCAGCTCGATTGGGAAGTAAACGGCTATATTCCTAAAGTAGTATTCAGCTGTGGTCAGGCAGAGAGGGGAGACAGAATCCTGGTCTATTATGGCGGGGCAGATACGGTCGCTCGGTAGATCATATGTATCAGGCCATTATCATATATGGCAGCACAGTTAAATACAGCAGTTGCTTCCCAGAGGTGTTCTTTTTTGGGTAATAGGATGGGTTGGTCTGATAGTCTTTTTAATTTTATCATTTAATTATCTTCCTTTTAAGTTAATTTATTTAAAAATCTTTAACCACATAATTTGATATGGTTTTAGAGATATTTTTTCTATATCTATCATTTTCTCAGAGATTATATCAAAATATTCTTTTTTGTTTAAACCGTACTGATTTTTTGTAAAACAAAATTTCTGCATATTGTCTGTGATATTATGTAAAGCTATTATTTTTTCCTTGCCATCCAGAGAAGTCCGTAATAAAGAAAATATTCCTTTCTTTAAAAATAATACCTCCTGTTTTCCATTGGGCTGAAATGCTTTTTCAGATTTTCTTTTATGAATTAATTTTGTGAACTCAGTAAATATTTTATATTCTCTGGAATCTGAATTTGTTAAATCCTTTTTTAATTTATCATATTGAAATTTTTTTCGATTAATAGTTCTTTTCTTGCCTGTTTTCTCTACTCCTTCCAGGTAATTTTCCGTTCCGAACAGACTGTGGATGTAGATTCCCGGAACACCTAATAAAGATAATATTATTGCTTGAGAAGCTATAAATTTCTTTATATTTAATTCTTCACTGTTTTTAGAATCGGCAATAGCGCTATAGTAAGTAATATTCATTTCATATGGTTTTTTGCTCCCATCTTTCGCAGTTTTATAAGATACAAATCCACCTCTTTCTTTTATGTTATCTGCAATATCTGTTATTTCCTTGTCGGTTAAAATAGCTTTAACCGGAACAACTCCCAGACCATCATGGGTAGCAAGCACATTAAAGAAAGTTGTTTTGTCAGAAACATTCTTGAGGCGGGACGCCCATTCAAGAAGGCGGGAAGCATCACCAGTATAGAAGGTATGTAATACTAGCAAGGGGAGGGCAAATTGATATACTAATTGGACTTCATTATAGCCATTGCCAAAATAACTGATATTCTCTTTGTGTGGTACATTTGCCTGTGTAAGCAATAATGTATCAGGAAAAATTTCATCAAGAATAGTTCTAATTAATTGAATTATATAATGCGTTTCTTTTAAGTTAATACAGGTTGTTCCTAATTTTTTCCAGATATGACCGATGGCATCCAGGCGGATAACTCTGGCCCTTTTGCTAGCATAAAATAATATTACATCGATGATTTCCAGTAATACATTTTCATTTGCAAAATTAATATCTATCTGGTCTGTGCTATAAGTCGTCCAGAGATAAATATCTTCCCCTTTTCTTTTAAATTTTGTTAATAACGGATGGGTTCTTGCCCTGGTAACTGAAGATAGATCAATATCTTTATCAACACTAATAAAATAGTCATCATATTTGGGATTGCCCTTTAGATATTCTTTAAACCATATACTTTCAGAGGAAATATGATTGGCTACTAAATCAAACATTAAATTGAATTTTTGGCTTATATCCTCAATATCTTTCCAATCCCCTAAAGCCGGATTAACTTTTTTATAATCTATAACCGAAAATCCATCATCAGAAGAGTAAGGATAAAATGGTAGTATATGAATAATATTTATTGCCCGGTTAAGATACTCATCGGAAAATTTAAACAAGGATTGCAGGAGGTTTTTGTTGCTTGCTTGAATATTATCTCCATAGGTAATTAAAACAACATCTTTTTCATTTAAAAAATCAGCTTTTGGAATTTTACTGGCACTATTCTTTTGATATCTATCGATTAATTCATTAATCTTCTTAAATATATTTTGAGCTCTATCCCTACCATAAAGGAATAGCAGTTTGTTTATTACTATTTCCTTACTTATTTTAGATACTGACATGTTGTACTGCTTCTCCGATATGGTTTTCAATAAAAAGACTAGATTATTTAATAAGGTTTCATCGTCCTAAGTAGAGTTTCTGATAATTAATTTTGGCTGGAATATAATTCTTTGGCGTGTATAGATCTCAGGATCTTTCAAATGTTGATCTAAAATTTTTATTGCCCCTTCTGCCATCTTTCTTACAGACTGACTAATCGTTGTCAAAGCCGGGTAATAGTATTCTGATAGCGGAATATTATCAATTCCAAGCACAGCAATATCCTGGGGTATTTTTAATCCTTTTTCCTGAATAGCATGATAAACCCCTATCGCCCTCTGGTCACCGGAGATAAAAAGGGCATCAGGAGCTTCTTCTTCTAAAATATTCTTCATCTTTTCATAAGCAAATTCGGGGTTCATGATTCCATAATCAATATGCATTGATTTACTCTTGATATGATAATCATTGCAAGCTTGAATAAATCCTTCTGTTCTATCCTGATTTACCGTGAAATTTTCATCCCCCAGAAAAAATCTAATAGACTTACTCCCTCTTTTGATAAGATGTTCAGCCCCCAAATAACCCGCTTTAACATTATCAAGATTAACGAAAGAAGTAGATTCATAAACATTATCTCTGCCTACAATAACAAAAGGAATCTTCCTTTCCACAAGATAATCAACCCGGCGATCAATTTCCCGAGTATCAAAAATTACAGCGCCGTCTGCAAAGCCATTTTTTAGCAAATAGAAACCATCATGTTCATTTTCTTCAACTTTGGAAGCTGAAGATTTTGAAACTATTAATTTATACCCTAATCTATTGGCTTCACTATCTAAATACCGTATAAAAACATTATGGAAATTTCCTATATAATTCGCTGCATTTTTTTCTACAAAAACTATCAAAATCCCGGTTGTTTTTTTTCTAAGTGACCTGGCAATAAGATTAACCTGGTACCCGGTTGATTCAATGATTTTTAATATTTTACTTCTTGTTTCCTTCTTTACTTTTTTTTCTTCATTTACAACTCTGGAAACCGTCCGTGGAGAAACGTTAGCGATTTTTGCGATATCTTTAATCGTATATTCCTTTATTTTAAATCACCCCCACAAAATCATTATATAATCATTTTTAATTTTTCTTCCAAGCTTTCATGTGAAAAAAATTCTCTTCCTAATTGGAAATTTTCTTCAACCATCTTTTCTCTGTATCCTTTATCTATAAGTAATTTTATACATTCTCCGGCAGCACGCTTTATTACTCCTTTGCTCACCTTTGCCAGACCATATTCATCAAGTTCATATTTGTCCCCTAAAGAAATAACTTCAAATCCTTTTCCTTTGATATCTTCTTTGTAAACATCATACTCAAATACCAACATCGGTTTTTTGGCGAATAAACCTTCTAAAAACTGATTTCCCCATCCCTCCTGAATGCTCGGATAGGTTATTATATCAGCAAAAACATATGTATCCCATAAGGAATATGTCTTGTTATTATTTTTAACACATCTTGAATGTTCAACCAGATTATTGACAAACAGCATTTCTACATTGCGTTCTTTTGCCCTGGTTTTAATTCTTTCAACATAATCATCTGCGGTCTCTATCATGCCCGCTAAAACGAGAACGATCCTGCTATTCCTATTAAAACTTTGTCCATTATATAATTTTACTTCTTCAAGTATTTTCCTATTTTCTTTTTTCTGCATTTCCCCAACCACATCTATGGCCAGTTCGATTGCTTTTCTATTTGTTACCCTGGTTGCCTGCAGCATAAGAATATCATTATCTTTAATACCTAATTTTTCTCTAAAATCTTTATTGTAATTATCAGCATCCCATAACTTCTCATCAAAATCAAATACATTAGGTATAACAACAGAATCCAGATTTCTTCTCACTTTCAATTCTTTTTGGACAATACTATTAATCACTACATGTGAGATCAAATCGTCTTTTGGGGGATAGTATTCCTCAAGGACCTTACGAACGAAATTGCATGTTGGCTGAGAAAAATTATCCCTTTCCCAGTAAAAATCATGATGGTGTCCGATACATCTAATACCTAATTCCTTGATGACCTTAGTAAACGCCATAGCAGTAGGTATGCTTCTGCCGATTGATAAAATATTATTAGGAACAATTAAATCTATCTTATTTTCTATTAAGATTTTTTTCAAACCTTCTTCAATTTTCAAAGTTAGCTTTTTTATAGCTCTTATTAATTCATCCTCATCCTGATAGTCTTCTAATTTTAAGTAGGCATTTCTTTCAATTTTCAAATCCTCTTCAAATCTATAATTCATTTCCGGTATAACATAACCATCGGATGTACCTGTACTGCCGGCAATAAAATATACTTTATGTCCCATATTTTCTAAAACCTTTTTCCATTTATCCATCTC
>NMQN01000322.1 GCA_003575245.1 Candidatus Atribacteria bacterium 1244-E10-H5-B2
GAAGATTAAAGGGTACTGAAATAAAGTCAAGATTAGCCATAGGATTATGTTTTCTTACTCCCTGAGCACCGATAGTGGCAGAGGTGGTCTCTGATTCTACAGTAGCGCCGAGAAAAACTCCGTGAGACCAACTGAGAGATTCTACCACTGGTATAGTAGTATCAGAATCTCGTCCGCCATAGATAATTGCCTGTATAGGTACACCAGTCGGGTCATTGGCCTTAGGGTCAATATTTTTCAAGGCATCTAATCTTATGGTATATCTTGCATTTTTATGGGAGCAGTCAATAACCTTACCTTCACTATCTTTTTTACCTTTAAACCATTCTCCCGAATGATTAATGCCTTTATCTGGTATATTTTTATCCATACCCAACCAGTAAGGTATATCATCATTAATCAGTACATTAGAAAAAATAAGTTCTCTTGGTGTGATTAAGGCTTGATATATTAAGGGGTCATCCTGTGGATTTACATCCCGAATAATACCAAATATACCATTCTCAACATTTACTGCTCTTACTGCCCCGTTAATCTTCTTAAGGTAGGAAATATCATCACCGACTACAGACTGTCTAGGGATCATGGCGGTACTGGTCTTGCCACAGGCACTGGGGAAAGCCCCGGTAAAATAGGTAACCCGACCATTTGGACCATGAACACCCATTATAAACATATGCTCAGCTAACCATCCTTCATTCTGAGCTTTATTAATAGCCAACCTAAAAGCCAATTTCTTTAATCCCAGTGAGTTACCAGCATACTGATTATTTACTGAATAAACTCTATTTTCTTCAAGGTCAATATAAATTCTTCTTTTATCAATATCCACACTTACTCCGTTTTCTAACCTTCCGGCAGAGTGGAGAAAGAAAAAGAAATCAGGTGAGCCGTTAAGCTTTTTAAATTCTTCATACCCTTGCCGGTAAAGAATATCCTCACTGTGGGCGACATAGGCTGAATCAGTAATCTGTAAAGCCTTAAGGGAAAATACGGAATTAGTCGGACCAAGAGAAAAGAATCTCACTAACATCTCTTTCCCGGCCATGCTGCCATCGAGATAAGAATATACTTCTTTCAGCCCTTTATCCTTTTCTATTGAATTTACTCCCAAACCCCAATTGACTTCTTCGGATAAAAGATATTTAGTGTGTCCTTTGTCTCTGGCCTGGTCATAATAGCCATCGAAATGGATAGTATGGCCTTCCATCTTTAATTTCTTTTCTTCCCCAACAGCAAGTGCTAATTCCTTTACATAGGCAATATCTTCCTTTGAGTCAGTTATTACGGTCACCTCTGCCGGCTTGCAAAGTTTAATTGCTTCTTGAACTTTCGCTATTATGTGCTCATTATTTAGATTTTTTAATTTTTCTTGATTTATCATATCCATTATTTACTTTTTCCTCCCCTTCCCTAAGTTTAAAAATAAACTACATAAACCATGCTTAGTTAGAATACCATACTATTTTAGTAATTTTTCTATTCTATCCAGGCCTTTTTTGATATTTTCCATAGAAGTAGCATAAGATATTCTTAAATATCCTTCTACCTCAAAAGCAATTCCAGGCACTACGGCTACTTCAGCTACTTTTAAAATATAATTAGACAGGTCAAAAGAATTTTTTATTATATTCCCATTATAATCAATTTCTCTTTCTAATATTTCTTTTACATCCGGAAAAGCATAAAAAGCTCCCGGTGGCATAAGACAGGATATACCTTCTATTTTATTTAATCTTGTTACCATGTATTGTCTTCTTTTATCAAATTCTTTTCTCATTTTTTCAATCGTATCTTGTTTTCCACCTAAAGCTTCTAGGCTTGCTTTTTGAGCAATGGAATTAGGGTTAGAAGTACTATGTCCCTGTATTTTAGACATTCCTTTAATTATCTCTTCCGAACCTGCTGCATAACCAATTCTCCAACCAGTCATAGCATAAGATTTTGATACACCATTGATGGTAATAATCTTATTTTTTACTTCATCCCCCAAAGAAGCCATACTCAGGTGTTTGGCTTCATCGTAAATCAATTTTTCGTATATCTCATCACAGATACAATAAGTATTATATTTTAAAAGAAGCTGAGCTATTTTCTTTAATTCTTCCGGGTCATAGACTGCTCCGGTAGGATTGTTGGGGCTATTTAAAATAATTAATCTAGTACGGGGAGTAATCTTTTCTTCTACCTGTTTAGCATTTAACTTAAAAGCTTCGTGGTAATAGGTTGGAATAAAAACAGGAACAGCTTGAGCAAATTTTATCTGTTCGGTATAACTAACCCAACAGGGAATTGGTAAAAGAACTTCATCTCCCGGATTACAAATCGTTAGAATAGTATTAAAAAGACATTGTTTGGCACCAGTAGAGACCATGATTTCTGAAGTTTTATATTCTATATTATTATCTTTCTTAAGTTTTTCAGCAATCGCCTCTTTAAGTTCGATTATCCCTGAATTGGTGGTATAATGAGTAAATCCCTTTTTAATTGCTGAAATAGCTGCTTCTCCAATATTTTCCGGGGTATCAAAATCAGGTTCACCGGCCCCGAAACTAATTACTTTTTTCCCCTCCTTTTTCATTTTTAGAGCCTGAGCTGTAATAGCCAAGGTTTGTGAGGGATTAATATTTTTTACTCTTTCTGAAATAGTCATTTTTATTTTCCTTTCTTGTTAAATATAATCAAATTAATCTAATTATTTTTTTAATTAATTCTATTTTTTCCTGTTTTAAGGACTACAATTTAATTTTTATTTATTAGTTTTTACCCAGCCTCTCCCTTCTACTGCCCTAGCTACTCTTTGAATAGAAATAAGGTAAGCTGCATCACGGTTAGAACATTCTCTCCCATAAGCTAAATCTGCAACTTCATTAAAAGCATCGGTCATAATGCGATCTAACTTTTCAATAACCTCTTCTTTCGGCCAATAATAATTCATATTATTTTGAACTTCTTCGAAATAAGAAACAGTCACTCCGCCTGCATTGCAAAGGAAATCAGGAATGATATAAACACCTTTTTCTTTAATTATCTCATCCGCTTCTAGGGTAGTAGGGGTATTAGCAGCTTCGGCATAAACCTTAACTGTATCAAAATTAATATCATTTACATTCTCTTCGGTAATTGCACTCCCCATAGCAGCAGGGATAAGTACAGTCACCGGTTTTTTTAACCAAACATCTGCATCTTCTTGCTTCCAACCGAAAGCCTTAGCCCTTTCCGGGTCAATGGTTCCAAACTTATCTAATGTTCCGGGAGCGAGCAAATCTCTGGGGGCAATTCTTCCTTCACAACTATAAGTATATGCTTTTTTATCTTTAGAGTCCCAACAAGACATAGCTACTACCTTTCAGGGATATCCATTTCCGGACCAACTATATCGTAAACTTTTCTCACCCAACCACGGCAAAGTCTTTCTGTTTCTCTTTCGGACAATTTTCTGGGGTCTACAATAATTCCTCCCTTTGATCCACCTAAGGGGATATCCACAACTGCACATTTCCAGGTCATCATCATGGCCAATCCTCTGACCATATCTAGAGTTTCTTCTTCGGCAAATCTAATACCGCCTTTTGCCGGCCCCCTTGCACTTGAATGTTGGACTCTGAAACCGGTAAAAGTTTTGGTAGTTCCGTCATCCATATCTACCGGAATACGAACTATTAATTCTCTCTCTGCCTCTCTCATAAATTCTCTTAAAGCAGGATCAAGTCCTAAAATTTCTGCATTATGATCAAACTGTGCTTGTACAATTTTAAATGGGTTTCTTTCTTTAGTCATTTTTATAAAATCCTCCTAATTTTTTAGAAATATTAAATAGACTCCCACTATGCCTTTATAGGCATAGTACTCATCTTAACAGACTATTGCCTGTCCCAGTTTACAGGAAATTTGCTCTCATCTCCACCTTAATAAATGGGGAATTCTCGCTAAATTAATAAATTACTAAAATTAATATCTAATCATACATTAGCAACAACCTATCCCTCTCATTTTTACATAAAGAACTATAGTATTTCTTTAATATTTTCTATATCTACATTTCCTCCGCTGATTACCGCAACTACTTTATTATTTTCAAAGGGAACTTTGCCAGCCAATAGAGCGGCTAAAGTTACTGCTCCAGATGGTTCGGCTAAAAGCTTATCTTCCATTAACAAAGTTTTTAAAGCTATTCTAATCTCCTCATCAGTTACTAAAAGGATATCCTCAACGTATTCTTTTACTATATTGAAAGCTAAACTTCCAGGTTGTGTGCTTCGCAGTCCATCGGCAATAGTATTGATATTTTTTAATTCGGTTATTTTGCCAGCCTGTAAAGAAAGATACATACTATTGCTACCAATGGGTTCTACTCCATATATTTTCACTTGAGGATTTTTTTCTTTAATAGCAAGAGAAATACCAGATATGAGTCCTCCCCCGCCAATAGGCACTAAAACAACCTCTACATCAGGTAAATCTTCGATAATTTCTAAACCAACCGTACCCTGCCCTTCGATTATCCAGGGGTGATCAACAGAATCGATAAAAGTTAATTGATTATTCTTAGCTAGCTGTTGAGCTTTCTCATACCGCTCCTTAGTAAACTTTTTCCAGTAAATAACTTCCGCTCCATAATTCTTAATAGGTTTTACTTTGGATAAAGGAACGTCAGTGGGGACTACTACCTTGGTAGGGTAACCCATTCGAGAAGCAACATAAGCTACAGCTTTGCCGTGGTTACCTGAAGAAGCTGTAATTACTCCTCTTTTTCCAATAGAAGGGTTAATTTGCAAAATATAATTAGAAGCACCTCGTATCTTAAATGCATTAGTATTTTGTAAATTTTCTAATTTTAAATAAACATGGTGGTTGCTTATTTTACTAAAATAAGCAGAAGGATATAAAGGTGTATGTTTTATAAACTTCGATATTCTCTCTTGGGACGATTGGATATCTTTTAATTGAGTCATTGACTATTTCTCCTTTTCTTATTTAAACTTATAAACTTAGTTCAGAACAATTAGATAACTGGAGGTGCCATCATAGGCATTTCATATTCCATAGTCACATTTGAAGATGGCACTAATACTCCCAGTTTTCTTCTCCGTATCATTTACATCACTTCCTTTACAACAGAATATAATTTATTAATCAAGCCTCTTACTACATAATCAACATTAATAAGGGTATCTAATCTAAAACCATGGCCACCACATAAATTTAACTACCCCCTTCCTTATTTGATAACTCACTCAGATAGCCCAAAAAAACGCTCCCTGATAGCCCTGGTTCGCATTTCTTTACTCTTTATAGCCTGTTACTACTCCCTCTGGAGAAATTCTTTTTGACTGGGGATATAGGCTATTTTACTTTTCATCTAAACTTCTTAATTTAGCCATTTCGCTAAGAAAATCACATTTTCCCCTGCCTCTTCCTATTCTCTGGCCACACCTGGGGCAACCATAGCTATCGAGGGGGAATCCCCTCTTACCCACAATGGCTTGGCCTTCCCAATCGCAACTTTTGCACTTAACTTTGATATTCATTTCTAAAATACCTCCTTGGCATGGTCTTCAATCGATGGCATAAATGCCCCCTCCACAAAGTTTTCCTTATTTCTACTTAAGTTCCTTTATTGCCTTTTCAATTCTTTCCAATCCTTCCTTTATCTCTTTCATAGATTTAGCAAAGACAAATCTAACATAACCCGAATAATTAAAAGCCACCCCAGGAACAACTGCCACATGAGCCTTCTCTAAGAAGAACTTAGCTACATCAACATCACTTCTAATTATGTTCCTATCATATTTCTTACTATACAAAGCAGTAACATTTGGGAAGGTATAAAATGCTCCATCCGGATAATTACACTTTATACCCTCTATCCCATTAAGCCTATTAACCATGTATTCTCTGCGTTTCGCATATTCTTTCACCATAATCCCAACTGATTCCTGGTTTCCGTTCAAAGCCTCAATAGCTGCTTTCTGGGCTATGGAATTAATATTACCCGTTGCATGGCCTTGAAGATTGATCATAGCTTTTATAATTTCTTTAGGACCCGCTGCATAGCCTACTCGCCAACCGGTCATGGCATAAGTCTTTGACACACTATTTATGGTAATAGACATCTCTTTTTCTTTCTCTCCTAGAGAAGCAACACTAATAGGATTCCTGTTATCATAAACAATATGTTCATATACCTCGTCCGTGATCATGTACACTCCACGCTCTACAAGTAACCTTGCGATCTTTTTCAGCTGTTCTTTTTCAAACATAGAACCAGTCGGATTATTGGGACTATTTATTATGAAGGCCTTAACTCTGGGAGTAAGATTTGCTAAAACCTCCTCAAAAGTGGGGCGGAAATTATTTTCCTCTTTTGTTTTAAAAAAGACCGGTTCTGCTCCAGTAAGTTTTATTTGTTCAGTGTAACTCACATAGCAGGGGGTGGGGATTAATACCTGGTCTCCCTTTTCGCAGATGGTCCTGAAAACTTGGTAAAGCGCTTGTTTACCACCATTGCATATTAATATCTGATCCGGCTCATAGTCTATTCCGTTTTCTCTCTTGAACTTATCTGCAACTGCCTGCCTGAGTTCCGGAATACCAGGTACATCTGTATATTTCGTAAAACCTTCCCTAATAGTTGCTATGGCTGCCTCCTTAATATTTTCTGGTGTATCAAAATCAGGCTCTCCTTGAGCAAAACTTATTATGTTTATACCTTGTCTTTTCAGTTGATTCGCCAGAGAAGAAGTCTCTTCCGTAGCAGAAGGGCTGATACCTGCTACAGATTTTGAAATTACCTTACTAGTCATAAAAATCCTCCTTATAATATATTGTATTTATTTTATATCACACTTTTGTTGATTCCACAGTATTTTAATCTATCCTTTTTACTTACTTTCACAATTTTAATAGCTTCTATTGCATAAAATAGAATACAGAACAGGTTTTGTTTCAATTGAGTTATCATGAATAATTAACTATACAGGTTTTCTTCTTTTTATATAATAATTCAAAGAGTAACTATTGTTCAGGTCGCATTCAGATATTCCTTCAAGAAAATTCATGATATTATTAATTAACTAAAAATGTTGTAAAAGGCCATTGCATATACCTTTGTAGCATTAATAAAATCATCAATTGGAATATACTCATCAGGTATATGCGCAACACTATTTTTACCAGCACCAAAGATCAATGTTGGGATCCCTGCCATATTAGTTAAAAAATCAGCATCATCATGCTGTGGTGTTCCTTTAAACACTATTAGATGTTTTGAACCGAAAATATCTTTTAGAGCATAAGACATTTTTTTCACAATTTCAGCCACTTCTGAAACAATTGATGGATTGGAATCATATAATAATTCGGCTCTTGCATTAAAATTGGGATCTTCCAATTTTAGTCTTTCAATGA
This sequence comes from Candidatus Atribacteria bacterium 1244-E10-H5-B2, assembly GCA_003575245.1. The sequence continues at coordinate 7,411 of NMQN01000322.1, forward strand.
TTTCTAAGACCTGGCTATAAAACATAGCTCCAGTCTCTCCGGGAACAGTAAAACGGGATACTTTCAGTTTGCAGATATCGGGTACAACACTAGAGCGTTCTCCTCCCATTATTACTCCTGGAACTATAGAGCCACAACCAGTATATTCGTTATAGCCGGGTTGTAATTTATCCAACTCACCAATTACTTTACACATATTTTTAATTGCGTTTATTCCGTACTCAGGGTTACTTCCATGTGCCCTCTTTCCTAAAGTCGTTATTTGTATTTCAAGCATGCCTCCGCATACAAGCTGAATATATAACTCACTCGCTTCTCCATTAATGGCCATATCAGCCTTAAAACCATCCTGAAGCATTTTTACGGTACCTTTTCTTGATACATTCTGAACTTCTTCCTCTACAACATGACATAATACAAGTTCCCCAGATAACTTTAACTTAGACGTAATTATTGCTTTTGCAGCCATTATCTGAGATACAATTTGACCTTTATCATCAACTGCTCCCCGACCATATATTTTTCTATCTGATACTTCTCCACCGATGGGATTAAAGGACCAGCCCTCGCCAAATCCTACAGTATCCATATGTGCATTACATGCAAGTTTAGGTCCTGATTTTTTCCATTTATAAGTTGAAATAACATTTCCATGTCTATCGATAATTGATTCCATTCCTATCCCTCTACATGTTTTCTGAATAGCTTTGGCCAATTCTTCTTCTTCTCCACTTACACTTGGAATCTTTATATACTCTTGTAAAAGATTAATCGTTTCGTTTTTATCTATATAACTAAGAATAACTTGTTTCGTTTTTTCATCCATTTTTTATTTTAAAATACCGCCAAATTAAATTTAAAAAATAGTAAATGTTCTTTTTCAGGATTATCATTTATTATTTCCAAATATCTTTTTCAATCAATGTTCGCCAATAACTCCATTGGATCGAGATTTAATCTTTTCGTTTTTTTATTTAAATCATTAATTTTCCTAATTTAATAAGAGTAAATTTTTCATCATTTTTTTGATTAATTATTACAGTAGGAGTTTTAACTATGTTATCAAAATGAAATGTTTCTCCTCTATCTACGCCTAATCCTTCTGAATTACCCATAGCAAAGTGCACTCCACCAGATACTTTTTCGCAATTTGAAATATTATCATCAAATCTTGCCCAGTCATTTGTTCCAATAGAAAATTCTGCTATCCACATTCCTATAAGATCGTTTAATCTCTTATCAGATTTTTTTAACCTATCCAAGAGTTTTTTTAGGAAAACTTTATCTCCTCCCACTTTCACAACTCTCCCGTCTTTAAAATCCCAAACAATCGGGGTAGGCGGTTCTCCCAAACCTGTTATTACTCCGTCAACTACTAATCTTCCATTAAATGTTTCTTCGACAGGACAGCTCATTGCTTCTCCTTCAGGAGATTGATTCCAAAATCTATCTTTTGGGAAAATTGGGCTTCGAGGTAGAATATTATTAGTATATAAGCTAAAGGTAAGATCAGTGCCTATATCCGAAGTTATATGTGCTTCCTTGCTGTTTTTTAAAATCATCTTTATTTTTTTCGTTTTTTTATCTACCGTTTGATAATCAGCCGCAATACCTTCTTTTAAATATCTTAATTTAGCGTCCCAAGTATAAACATATCGAACTTTATTTTTTATGCATAGGTCTTGTAATGGACGATTAAAAGTAAAGTCTTCTTCAATTTTTCTAGTCGATACATATACCAGACCTTTAGAATTTGTAATAGCACCCGATAAAATTTTGGGCAAATAATTTATTGGCCTATAACTATCGGGAATTACTATAAAAATAATATTTTTCATGTTTTTACTTTTAGTTGCTTTAAAAAGATAATTACAAAATTTTTGGTTATTCTCACTTGATACTATTATTAATCCGTCTTCACATTTTAAATTCAAGGAATCTATCAAATGATTTGCTCCCTTAAGGTAAATATTTTGCTTTTTTTCTTCTATAAGCATTTACTAAGCCTCCTATTCAATTTTTTAAAGATTTTTTTGATTTAAATACATTTGCTGCTTCTATTGCTTTTGTTTTTATTACTTGCTTCTAATATACTTTTTTAGTTTTTTTATAGATGGTAATGACAAATACATAGACATCGCAAACTTGATAATTTAAATGTTCCATACTGACCTTAAAAAAGGAGGTCGGTATAGAACATAAAGCAATTAAGAGAAAAAGCTTTAGAAACGGTGAATCCCCTAAGAAGATCTTTCAGAGCCTTGGTAAGAGTAAAACCTGGTTCTTTAAATGTTTAAAACGTTATAAACTAGACACTGAAGATTGGGTTAAAGGCCATTCTTGCAAACCTTATAAAAGTCCTAAAAGGATCAATAAAATGATAGAACAAACGATTATTGAAACCATAAAACATTTAGAAAAAATATTATATTCCCAGATTAGAGCCCTGGCTATTGGTTATGATCTTAACCAACAGAGGGATAATCTCCCCTCCAGTATCAACGTTTAATAAAATCCTTAGAAGATAGTTTTAATACATCAAATTATCCATTTCATAAGGAGTGATCGTGTTTTAGATATCTTTGGAAAACAATATATTATGCTTGATGATGTAAAGCATGAATATGTCTGGGCTACTATTGATTTATCAAAGTTCAATTTCAAGAGTTCAAGATGTCTATGTACTCAGACAATAATTTTCAGATCATTATTTCTCCGTCTTTTAAAAGAAGTACATCATCGATAAAAATTGTTGGTTTTTTTACTATAGCATCTATATGTACTTCTGCTATAGTACGCCCTCCCGGAAAAGAGTGGTTATCACCTAGCCCAAAATGAACAGAACCATATACTCCTTCATCTTCCAACATCTTTCCTGAAAAAGAAGCTTTTGGGTTAAGACCAATACCTAATTCTCCTATATTATAATTATTTGGATTACCGGTAGAACCCTTCATTACCTTCCGAAGCTGTTCAACTTTTGATCCTTTACCAATAATTTCTTTAACAAATCCTTTTCTAACAATCAATTCTATAGGCTCATCCATTAAACCTATTTTTGGTTGAGGTATACTACCATCTACTAGTATTCGACCTTCGGCAGTTCCTTCTATAGGTGCCACACAAGCTTCAATATTTGGAGGAGAAGAAAAATCTCCAGGTTTTATACTCATTCCTGTTTGTGGAGAAGCATCTCTCCCGCTAATATCCATCATGATATTCGTTCCCAATGCAGTAGTAACTCTAGCGGTTGAACCTTTTGTTAGAACATCACTTACTTTAAAGACAAGTCCTTTTAAAGCCATAAAATCTGCTGTCAAAGCTCCTTCTTTTAACATATCCATGCTATAATCAGCCATGTTAATAAACCTAGCACCATTTTTGACTGCATCGATTCTTGCACTCGAATGAAAAAGAGAAAAAGTTGTAGGAGAAAAAATAACATCAGAATTCCTCATGGCACTTATAATTGGCCTAGGAGGATCTTCAGCATGAGCTTTTCTTGGTTTCATTACCACTACAGAAACGTCAAATCCGCTAGAAATGGCAACATCTGCTAAGGCCTTGGCTATCTCATATTTATTTGTATCTGTAACTACTAAAATAGTTTCATTTTTTTTTACTTGTGCACAAGTTTTTAATAAAGCGTTAACCCCTTTTAATTCCAAAAATTCCACCTCCATGAAAAGTTAATTCAATCGATTTCCACGCCTTTACAGGTGAGATACTTTTCAAATTCAAGCTGTGTTCATCCTGTTTCTTCCTCTTCTTTTGATTCTATTTATTTTGGGACCACCTCCTTATTTGTTCCTGCCGTAGATACAAAATAACTTATACTTCTTATATCTTGTTTATCTAAATATGTCTTTTAGGAAAGTAAACTTTCTGCTTAGAGATATGCTGGTATTCTTTTCCGTATTGGACATGGAATTCCCGCTTTTTTAATTTCAAAGTAGCAAGTTTTCTGAAAGTCTATAATAATCAAAAACATTATAAACCTTTTCTAAATTCCTAAAATTTTATTTTTTCGACACTATATTCCAAAGAATTCAAGATTGCTCTTGCCACCTTCTTCCTAGTTATCAGGATTAGCGCTAGTGTAGTAATGTTCCTTTCTGTTTTTGTCAATCTTTAAAGACAGGTAAAGTAGAACCTCCGTAG
>NMQN01000578.1 GCA_003575245.1 Candidatus Atribacteria bacterium 1244-E10-H5-B2
ACTTAATTGAGACTTTATTAGACTCGGTTCTCGGTTTACAAATTGTAATAAATGTATCTATATACGATCTAATAATAAATGAACCCTATGCTACTGGAAAGATGAAAATTAATATTTCCTTAAAATTATGGGGGGTTTTTTCATTTCCCGGAACAGATGACGAGAACCTTGAACATAATATCGATTTTATAAAAGAAGACGACGACTGGAAAATCATCTCCCTAACAGAAATATAGAGTTAGTATTTATCTTGCATTGTATTTAAACCAAAAACCGGTTTTTATCTTATCATAATCTTAACTGTAAACTGAAAACTGTAAACTGAAAACGATTTTACATCTTGCATTTTGCAACTGAAAACTGTAAACTGAAAACTGTAAACCGGTCGACCGAAGGAAGTCTTAAGATGTCCGATTATAAAAAACTAAAAGTGTGGGAAGATGCACACAAATTCACTATTGATATTTATAATATTACTAAAAAATTTCCAAATAATGAGCAATACGGATTAGTTTCCCAAATAAGAAGATCTTCATCATCTATTCCTACAAATATTGTTGAAGGCTGTGGACAGCTTAATAATGGTAATCTAATTAGATTTTTAGGTATTGCCAAGGGTTTAGCATTTGAAGTAGAATATCAATTACTTTTAGCTAAAGATTTGAGTTACGTAACAGACGCTGAATATAATACTTTAGTTGAAAAAATTAAATATATCATTCGTAGATTAAATAATCTAATTAAATCTCTAAAAAACTGTAAACTAGAAAACTGAAAACCGGTTTTTATCTCATCTCATCTTAATCTTAACTGAAAACTGAAAACTGTAAACTGAAAACTGGTCGACCGAAGGGAGACCATCCCTTGTCACGAAAAAAAATAAATTTATCTAATCATTCCAGCTCTTTCTACACCAAAGCCATTGAAGCAACCATCATTGGTCTGATTATTTTAGTGCCTATAATTGTTCACCCTCGTTGTATATCTGTATTTGGCCCTGCCAAAGAGTTTACTTTTGAAGCTCTAGTAATTATCGGTTTGATGTTCTGGGTGCTTAAAATGGTAAACAGGGAAGAAATTAAATTTACCCCTACAGCCCTCAACTTTCCTGTTATAAGCTTTATTGCTATTTGCGCCTTCTCTCTAATTTGGTCTAATAGTTTTTTTGTTAGTTTAAAAGAATTACCACTTTTTTTAGCCGGACCATTACTTTATTTTATAATTGTAAATAATATAAGAGGCGAAAAACAAATTAACCGCATCATTGAGACAGTAGTTCTCATAGGAGCGGCATTGGGCATATACGGTATTTTCCAGTATAATGGTATAGATTTTTCCTTTTGGAAGGGAAATGTAGGCGGACTAAAGGTCTTTGGCCTTTTCGGTAATGAAGGCTATTTTGCCGGATACTTAACTCTTCCCCTTTCTCTTACTATCTCCTTATTTTTTGCAAGCAAGAATAGGAATAGAAAGATACTGTTCTTGATTGGAATCTTGGCTATGGGAACCACCATTATACTAACCTTTACCCGCTCGTCCTACCCGGCACTTAGTGTTTCATTAATCTTTATGTTCCTTCTCTTCCTCTTAGTAAGAGGGAAAGAATTTATCAAAGAAAATAAAAAAATCTTTATTTTACTATTAATTGTAATTATCTTGGCCGTTTCCATATTTATTATTCCTACCCCTTTAAGTAAGACAGGCACTGTTATTTCACGAATTAAAGAAGGAGTTTCAGTAACCCAACTAATAAACATATTTTCTTATGGCAGAAGGGCGGCTATCTGGAAATTTACCGGGATGATGATTAAAGACCATCCCATCATTGGCTCAGGAATCGGAACCTTTAAATATAACGACTTAAGGTATCAGGCTAAATTCTTTGAACAGGGAGATAATCGCTCTATTTACCGCTATGGTCTTGCTGAACAAGCCCACAATGAATACCTGCAGCTCTGGGCCGAGTTAGGGACAATCGGCCTTGCCATATTTCTCTGGCTCATAATTGCTTATTTTAATTATGGGATAAGATATTTGAAAAGAGAAAAAGATGAGCAAAAGCAGGGGATAATGATTGGACTGATGGGGGCAGTGGTGGCATTTTTAATTGACAGTTTTATTTGGTTTCCCCTGCATCTATCGGCTAATGTATCCTTATTATGGTTATTTATAGGACTTACTATGGTGATAGGTCTTGAAAAAAATGCAGGAAGTGCGAGCAAATCAAAAAGAGACAATATATATAAATTTAAACCGGTTTTATATATAGTAATTATTCTTTTGACTGCCTTTTTATGCATAACCGTAGCGCGTCCTTTTATGGCATGTACTTATTGGTATTATGGTGACAGAGAAGTTTATAATCAAAACTATGGCAAAGCAATTAAAATGTACGAATCAGGTTTGAAATGGGATCCGTATTTGGGAGTTCTTTACTATAATTTAGGGACATTCTTTATGAGGCCTGACCTTTATGATACTGCACTAACAAATTTTGAGAAAAGCGCAAAATATTTTGATTACCATAGCTTACCGCAAAATTTAGCTACAATTTACCTTGCTAAAGGCGAACTGGATAAGGCAATTAATGAATTTAAACAAGCTATCTCCTATCAACGCAGAGAGGGAACAATGCCTCCCTTATATAGTGGCTTGGGGAATGCTTATTTGAAACTTGAAAGATATGAACCAGCAGAGGCAGCTTTTAAAAATGCTCTTAAAATAGACCCTAATCTTGTTATGGCTCACTATGGATTAGCCAATACTTACTTAAAGCAGAATAAAATCGAGGAAGCACTGGTAAAATTGAAAAAAGTAATCGAGCTTGCCCCGGATAGCGAAGAAGCAAAATATGCCCAAGACACTATACAAAAAATCAAACAGGCAAAATTAGAAGCTCAACCGGCGGAAACCGACAGCCCGTAATAGTGGGAGGGAATTTGTTACCCGATTACCCAGTTAACCGGTTTATCAGTTAAAATACAGGTTACAAGTTGCGAGTTACAAGTTTCAAGTTTCTAAAGAAAGGTAGGGGCTCGATTCATCGAGCCCGCAAAACCCGGGTTGAATAAATTCGACCCCTACATTAAAAACAATGATTTATTCGAAAAAGTTTTGAGTTTTGAATTATAGCTTTTAGTTTTAATTTTTTAATTTATTGATTTATCCTCTACGCTGTACGCTTTACGCTATCTATATACTAACGACTAATATAACTGGGGGTTCCAGATGTTTATAAAAAAACGTACGAAATTATTAAAAATAATAATTAGCCTATGCTTAGTTTTATTATTAGCAGGTTGTAATATTTGGGAAAGTATAACCACCGCAGCTGATAATGCCAAAATATTACAGATTGGCGAAAATATCGAGATAGCTCTCCAACAAAAAGATGTTAGCTTGTTTATGCAAAATATCTCATATTATTATTCTGATTCCGATGGTAATGATTTTAGTACTGTTGATAGTATAGCAGAGGAACTAATCTCTCAAGTGGAAGAAATCGAGGATTTAGGAGCGGATTCATTAATTAAAGATGTTGTAGTAAATGTAGGCATTACTAATCTTGTTTTAGCTGAATTATATGCTAATGGCGAAATGGAAATTAGTATTTCTATAAAGTATTTTAATTATATTCCGACATTTTGGCCTAACGATAATTATCCAAAAATCATTTTATTTAATGTTGATTTTCAAAAAAATGGTTCTGAGTGGGAAATAACTTCTATGGAAGAAATATAATTAGTTGTCCAGTTACCCGGAAGACCGGTTACCCCGTTACCCAGTTTGATAGGTAATTAGCTAACTAAATAGCAAATCCCCTTCCAATCGAAGGGAGAGGATTAAGGCGGGAGTTTTACTTAATACTATTCACTAACGACTAATTCGTTATCTTGCATCTTGCAGCTAAAAACTGTAAAATGAAAACTGTAAACTATAAATTGTCAACTAATTTTCTTTATCTAAAATTAATAACTCTAAACTAACGACTAATTTAACTGGTAAATTGGCTAACCGGCGAACTGGAGAACTAAATCGACTAATCTTTGTCCTGATCTTAACCAGTTAACTGGCTAACTAATTTATCTTGTATCTTGCAACTTGTATCTCATGCTAACGACTATTCACTATTCACTAACGACTAAATAATTGGAGGTTTTTTTAAATGACAGAAATACAAGAAGAAGAAATTGATTTGCGCGAGTATATCAATGTGCTCTTAAAAAGAAAAGGTATTATTATCTTAATTTTTTTAATCGCGGTTATTACCGCCGCTATCGTAAGTTATTTTGTTTTACAACCTGTTTATGAAGTAGATGTAGTTATAACAGTTTCAGAACCTAAGATTAAAAATTCACTTGTAGACGAAATTTCTTTAGAAGACTATAAAAACTTAATTAAAGATATTGAAATTGAAGAAGAACTAATACGAAAATTAAATTTAGATAAATCACCCCTTGAAGCAACTCCTTACGATTTAGAAAAAATGATTACTATAGAACTACCAAAAGACACTAACCTTATAAAAATGAATTTACAGGCTTCCAATCCAAAATTAACCAAAGACATAATTAACACCTGGGCCACTTTATTTGTAGATAAGAACAAAAGAGTATATTTTGATGAAGTAAAAAAAGCTAAAATTAGTGTCGAAGGTAGATTAAAACATGTTGAAAAGGATTTTTATGAAATTGAGGAGAAATTATTGAAATTTAATGAAACTGATAATGTGAAAACAATAGAAGATGAAATTAAATACAAAACAACAAAAATATTAGACTTTAAACCAAGGTTAATTGATATTCAATTATCTTTAGAAAAAGAAAAGGCAGGAAAAGAATATATTACTACTGCAATAAATAAACAGGAAAAAATATTAAAATTAAATAAATCGGTAGTTGACGATCAATTTTTCCGACAATTACTGTCCAACATTACAGATGATAATCTCGAAATTGCTAATTTGACCTATGTTAGTGAAGAAATAAACCCAATTTATTATAATTTAGCTCAACAGTTAATTTCTACAAATATTTCAATTAGTTCTTTAAAGGCAGAAGAGAATCAATTAACACAAAAT
>NMQN01000387.1 GCA_003575245.1 Candidatus Atribacteria bacterium 1244-E10-H5-B2
CCACAGTTCAAGGGTACTTCTCTCTAATTGGTTCAGCAGTGGTGATGATTGGCGGACCTCTTCTTTTGACTTTATTTATGCAGAACACTGATTATGTAGGATCTTACCGGAAAATGGTTATTTGTCTGGCTATTCCTGGAGCCCTATTATTATATGCAGCTGTATTTGCGGTAGATGAAAAAAGATTTTCCAATGCCAGGCCCAGCAAGGCTCCCCTTATTGATTCCTTTAAAAAAACATTGAGGAATAAAGCTTTTATTATCTATCTTTTTGCCAATATATCTTTATGGTTTCTTTTTAATATTGTCCGTTCATCTGCCATACCGATTGTAATTACTCTGATGGGTGCTGATGAGGCTTTTGCCAGTAATATGTTTACTATCCTCTTTATCATTGCGGCTATCTGTTTTCCGCTTGTGGGATTTTTAGCGAAGATACGAGGAAAGAAAGTTATTATGATTATAAGTCTTGGTTTGTTCTCAATATTTTCTATTTTCCTATCCCTCACCGGTCTAACCCCGGTTAATCCTAAGATATGGGGACTGATTTTTGTAGGACTTATGGGCTTTCCTGCAGCAGTTCTAATGATTATTCCCAATGTGATACTTTCTGAACTTTGCGATGTTGATTATAAAAAAACCGGAGAGAGAAGAGAAGCTATGTATTTTGGTGTCCAGGGTTTCTTTATGAAACTCAATTTAGGACTTTCGACCGCAAGCCTTGCTCTTTTATATTCTATCTTTGGGAAAGATATCAGTAATCCCCTGGGAGTAAGATTAGCTCCGGTATTGGGAAGTATAGTAGCCCTTTTAGGACTTATAATTATGACCCGATATCCGGAAAAACAGATTAAAGAACTTCTGTCAAAATAATTTTATAAAATATCACATAATTTTCAGGATAATGGTGACTATTGTTCATGGTCAGTAATTGAGTAAATGTTAGTGTTAGTGTAAACTTTAGTGGGGTAGTTAGAAGAGAAAAATATTATATATTAACAATTACCTAAAATTAATGCAATAAATGAATAAATCGAGTATAATAGGAAAATCATAATTTTTTTCAGCTAAGGAGTAAAAATTGTTGTTATCAACTTTTCTATTAGAAGCAGTCTTAATATCTTTATCCGGAGTTATGGCTCCAGGACCCATTACAGCAGTAACGGTAAGCAAAGGAACTAAATCACCTCATGCCGGAGCAATTATTGCCCTGGGACATGGCATTGTAGAAATCCCTTTAATGATTCTGATACTTTATGGTTTTGATGAAATATTAAAAATACTTTATATTAAAGCGATAATAGGATTACTTGGTGGCTTATTTCTCCTGAAGATGGGTCTTGGCTTACTTAAGGGGATTAAACTAGCTAAAATAGATTCATCTAACGATTCTCACTCTCCCCTGATGGCTGGAATTATACTCAGCTTGGCCAATCCCTATTTTTTGATCTGGTGGGCAACCATAGGTTCTATTCTCATTTTTCGGTCCATTACTTTTGGACTGCTTGGTTTTGCTATCTTTATGGTTCTCCATTGGTCCTGTGACTTTTTCTGGTGCTATTTCCTTTCTGCCTTATCTTTTAAGGGCGGGCAATTTTTTGGTAAAAGATTGCAGCAGGTTTTATTTTTAATCTGCGGAGTTTTTCTCTTATTTTTCAGTAGTAAGTTTATCTATGATGCAGCGAAAATAATCTTTTCTTTCTAAATATCTAAACCAACTTCTTCTCACATCTTTATCATTCCACTTTCCCTATGCTTGCTCCGTTAAATTGTATTAATATTTAATAGGACCTGCCCCATGAAACTTTGTTTTACCGGGGGTCGTTCCTTTGAAAGCAGGAATTCATCTTTATTCTTTATTAATTAATATTAATAAATTTTCCTCTAAAAAAGAGGATTTTTGAAATTTTTGTCGTATATATAATACACAAGGATAGCTAAAACATTTGGATAATTTAGTCTTAAAAATGCTAAACTATAGTAAGAAATATCTGCAATACTGCGAATATTATGTCACTTTGGTAGGATAAACGCAGTCTAGCAGTCTATTAATAGTTAGCCGAAATGGCCATTAAAGAAAAAAAGAGGTGATTATCATGAGAATGCAGAACAAGATAGTGTTTTATCTATTAGTAATGTTCATGTTGGCAATCAGCATTGCCTTTGCTCAGGGGGATGTGGAAGGAAGCAAAGACCATCCACTCATTTCGCGTTTTGCCGGTTCAACCATAGTATATTACGATGTGAAACAATTCGATGAATACATCCTTGCTCTGGGAAAAGTTGAGGTGGAACGGGATGAGGACAACAAGCGGGTTTTTAATTTGACAAAAAGTAAACAATTAGAGGGAAAGATAACACGCATTACTTACAAGGCTTCAGAGGATCGTTCAACACTCGAGGTATATCGCAACTATGAATCCGCTCTGAAAAGTGCGGGTTTTGAGATTTTATTTACAAGCAGTGGTAAAGAGATTGGACTAGACTCATATGACTGGGTGAGATACTTTTATGAATCTCTTAACACTTTAAAAAGAAGCGCTAGAGATGGATTAATAGCAGACGAAGACAGGTATCAGCGTTATCTCTCCGCAAAACTATCCTCTCCAGAAGGTGATGTTTATGTATCCCTTTATGTATCTTTGAAATATGGATCTCCAAAGGTCCAGCTTGATGTTATTGAGGTCAAACCTATGGAGACTGGCTTGGTAACAGTAAACGCGGATGCATTGGCAAAGGATATAGCCAGGACAGGTCATGTAGCTATTTATGGTATCTACTTTGACACGGGTAAAGCAGATTTAAAGCCTGAGTCTGAGCCAGTTCTTAAAGAGATTGCCAAGCTCCTTCAGCAGAATCCCGAACTTAAATTGTATGTTGTAGGTCACACGGATAATGTCGGTGAGTTAACTTACAACATGAAACTTTCCCAAGATCGTGCTGGTGCTGTAGTAAAAGAACTTGTTTCCAAATACGGTGTGGATGCAAAACGGCTTAAGGATCATGGTGTTGGACCTTTGTCTCCCGTGGTTTCTAACAACACCGAAGAAGGTCGTGCAAAGAACCGACGAGTAGAATTAGTAGAACAATAATGTTCGAAAGGGATGCAATGAGGTATTTATTCGGGCTCCATCATTAGGTCCAAAAAATTATTATATTGCAGCAGGATGCCTGGCCCAGGTCATAAAATGGAGTGCGATTTAGATTGATTTAAAGATAATTCCCTGGGAACAGTAATTTTTCATGCACTCTAAATATATTTACATTATTATCTGGGGAACCTTAAGGTGAGGGTGGTTTATTAGTATTGGCCTTATTCCATATACCCTTTGCAGATTTTCTTCATTAAGAACTTCTTGAGGAGTTCCTATCTTTACTATTTCCCCTTAGTTTAAAAGGATAAGGCGATGAGAAGCGATACTTGCTAAATTTAAGTCATGAAAAACAGAAATGATAGTTAAAGAATTTTCTGTTAGAGATTTTTTTATGAGATTTAACATTTCATATTTAAAGTTTAAATCTAAGTGGGAAGTAAATTCATCCAGGAGAAGAAGTTGAGGAGTTTGAGCCAAGGCTTTGGCAATAAAGACTCTCTGTTTTTCACCTCCACTTATTTCGTGAATATTTTTTTCCGCAAGGGATAAACATTTAGCCCTTTCCATAGCTTCCCGGGAGATTTCGTAATCCTCAATTGTCTCTCCATTTATACGAGATATAAAGGGAAGCCTTCCCATAAAGACAACTTCTTTTACTTTAAAATCAAAGATGACCGAGGTCTCCTGAGAATAAATAGACACATTCCATTTTTTTAGACAATTAATATTTTACTTTTAAATTAGATAAGGTGTCTTTATTTATTAAATTGATCTGACATATAAATTAAATTAAAAAATAGGGTATTTTTAAAAAATATTTGACAAAGTTTTTTGTATTAGTATAATAAAAGTATAATAAATGTATGATAATAGTAATATAAAGGAGGTAAATATGTCAAAATTAAGATTGACAGTTACTATTCCAAACGAAGAGTATGAAAGAATAGAACAAGAAAAAAAGAAGAAGGGTGTTAGTAGAAGTGCATTAGTACAAGAAATAATTAAATTCTTTTTCCTAAAAGAGGATGAGCAATTTAAAATAAAAAAATATATTAATGGTTACAAGAGGATTCCAGAGAAAACAAATTACATAGCTCAGCTTGAACAAGTTCAGTTTGAAGCATTAGATAAGGAGTTTTAAGATGCATAAAGGTGAGATTTGGTGGGCAAATTTACCGAGTCCTATAGGCAAAAGGCCGGTAGTTTTACTTTCCAGGGATGAGGCTTATTCTGTACGCAATGCTGTTACAGTTGCTGAAGTTACTTCCACAATACGTAACATACCTGTAGAAGTTAATCTCGGCAAAGAAGATGGTTTACCCAAAAAGTGTGTAATAAATCTTGATACGATAATTACTATAAGAAAAGAGCTGCTTACAGAAAGGATAACTTACCTTGATTCAGAAAAAATTGATCAGGTAAATAGGGCTATAAAGTTCGCTCTTGATATAAAATAGGATGTGTTGTCCCTATTTTACTAAATGGAAAATCCTTTTTGTAATTTTATTAGTACAGATGAATCTGTATTAGAAGAATTCAAAAAATTGTATTTTTTCTTTTTTTAAGCTATAATATTTTTAAATTAAACTAAATACTTAAATATAAGCAGTTTAAGGGAAGAGTGGTGAAAATCCACCGCAGTCCCGCTACTGTAATGGGAGACGAAAGCTGTAATAGGCCACTGTTAGACACTTTCACTTTGGTGATAGATGGGAAGGTACAGCAATTAGGTTGACCCCTGAGCCAGGAGACCTGTCTGTTTATAAATATGAAATCACCTCTTCGTGGAGAAAGAGGGTGATATTTTTTATTTTAATTTGAAAACAATTCTAATTAGATAGCTTTTTAATCTTGTTTATGTATAAATCCTACCAGGGTGCTAAGAAAAGGAGAACACTTATAGAAATGGCAATAAAATTACTTTTAATTCGTCACGGAGAAAGCTACAGTAATGTCCAGAAAAAATTTTCTGGTTTTCAGGATGT
>NMQN01000778.1 GCA_003575245.1 Candidatus Atribacteria bacterium 1244-E10-H5-B2
ATTGTTCCTTCTGGGTTTTTAGCCTTTTCAGTCTTTATGGCATCGACAAGCTTTGCTGCTCCCACATTACTACCCGCAGGGGCAAGAGAACCGTGATAGTCGTTAATTGTCAATATAACAATCTCTTTTTCAGCAGCTAGAATAAAGGATATGGTACCTAAAATTAACAAGAAAGTTAATAAGGAAATTAACAGTCCTTTAGTTATTTTAAATCTCAACATATTTGTATAAATCCTCCTTAAATATTTTTTAATTAATCTTCTAACTAATCAAATCCTCACTAAACTTAGATCTTGAGTAATTACGCTAAGCAAATCACCTCCCTCTTCTTTTCAAATACTTAAACTCGCGGCTATCAAATTTTTTCTTGAACTCAAATAATAAATATGTATATTCTTTAATATTTGCTAGAAATCGTGTTTTAATTAAAAATTACTCTCTTTTCTATTTTCTACATCTACCTTAAATAATCCTTCTTTTTTATAAAAATTCTTTTAAATAAATCAAACTTGTTTTTACTTAATATTTTTTTGTCCTTTGTAATAAAATTTAGTTAATTACTTTTCTATAACAGGCCACTATCTCTCCAAAATAAAAAGTATGATAGTTATTATCTGCATAAAAATCTTCCTTATATTCTTTACACAAAAAATCGGGATTTATTTCACTTTTACAAACAATTTTACATTCGTAATGAAATCCTGATATGTTAAGAATAGGAGTGTCTACTTTTTGTGCTGGAACAATGGTTAAATTACATTCTTTGAATTTATCAAAATCTCGACCGGATTTAGTACCACAAAAATTTAATACTTCCTTCAAGTCATCAGTTGGGATACTAACCGTAAAACTGGAGGCTTTTTCAATAATATGATGGGTAAGGCGGCTCTTCCTAACAATAACTGTCATTATCGGCTTTCTCCACATATATCCAATGGCAGCCCAACCTATAGTCATAACATTTATTTTTACATCATCTTTGGACTTAGCTACCAGGAATGCCCCTTTAGATTTTATCTGTTGTATAACTTCTTCAGCAATAGATAAATAACTCACATTTTTCATTTCAATTTGTCTCCTTAAAGACACAATAATAATTATATTTTAATTTTCTTAATCAATTTCCTTTAATTTTTCTACCATTTTCACAAAATCATCTATCCATTCAGCAGCAAAGTTTATACCTTTAGGAGTGGGAATGTACTCATCTCCGTCTTTCACTTTTACATATTGCCTTAAATCAACCCTCTCTACTCCCCGAAACTCACCGATAGATAAAACTAATTTTTTATTATCGGTAACATCTAATTGCCCAATCTGCTTCATTTAATATTTCTCCTTTCTTCTACTTTTTTCTTCTACTTTGTTTAATACATTATTTATTATATTACCTTCCCAACATAATACCCGATACGCGATACCTTATCTTCTGTATTCTTTCTTCTCTTTCCTAAAACAGCTAACCAGGTAACTAATTATATACGCTAAACTACGATATACGAAATACGATATACGCGATACTAATTCATTCTCCGACAAAAGTCTTCACCCAATCAGGCTGATTCGGTCTTTCTCTTCTTTCTCCCATCTCCTGCCATTTTTCATCGGTCAACCTATCTTCCATGGGATGTTTAAATTCGTAATAAGAAAAAACAGCTCCCCGACATATTCTCACTCCCCGGGCAGAATCTATTATAACATAGATATTAAATGGCGAGCCAACTCCCTCCTCTAAAACTTGTCCGGTATTTACATCAGTATGGACATCTGCCACAATTTCCATCTTTTCATCAGTATCAGAGATTATTTTTTCCAAAATTTCTGAGGGAAACTCTTTCAAAGATGTAAGCTTACTTCCGATATTCCAAATAAGTTCGTATTCCTCATTATCTAAGGGTGTATTGCTAATTTCTTTTTCAGAAATGATCTTTAGTTTATCTAATAATTCTTCAAATTCTTTTATTTTCTCCGGAATTCCCTCGATAGCCAGGTCAAGAGCAATAAGATTATTTCTTAAGTCCTTCATCATCTCTTCTAATCTGGCATAGACTTCCGGATAAGGCTCAACATACCCGTAGGTTAACTTTGGTTCAGGAGGCATCCCCTTACCCGCCATAGTATAACTCTGCTTGGCATATAAAATAGTATCATGCCTTAATTCAGTCCAGGAACCCAGCACAGTTTGCAGTTCCTTATCTACCCAGGCAGGATTTTGTATAAAGCAAGGTAAATTTGCATCTTTGCTCTCTTCTAATAAAGGAAGTAGAGCATAAAGCCAGCGCCAGTAGAGATTCTGTTTCCATTCCTCTATGGTTTTTAGAGAAAATTCTTCTTTTAAATTATTTAATTGATTATAATACTCGGTATACTCAGTATCTCCTTCTGCCTCTAAAATTTCCAGTGCCCTCTTTGACCCCAGCACAGCACATACATCTAACCCCCGGGGGAAAGCCCTGACTGAACCAAAGTTGGGGATAATTTCCATAGTAAAAGGTTTCTTATCACCGGTGTA
This sequence comes from Candidatus Atribacteria bacterium 1244-E10-H5-B2, assembly GCA_003575245.1. Next base: position 2,513 of record NMQN01000778.1, read on the forward strand.
TTGCATAATTATCTTCTCACCTTTTACTCCAAATACTAATTCCTGAAACATATAAGAATCAGGAATAAATCTCTGCCCCATAAATCTAAAACCCTGAGTTGAAACTCTAAAATCACCATCTTCTGCAAAAGCTAAACCAGAAAGAATCTTAGGTACTCTTAATTGTATCGCCTTATCAATAAATTCAGCAAGCTTTTCTTGATTATTATATTTATCAATAGATTCATTGGGGGGAAATATTTCCTTAATAAGTTTTATATAGTCATCCACATATAAATCATCGGTTTTTCCCACAAAATAGACTGTAGGCTCATAAATCATCTTCCATAATTTAAAGGCATTTTCATCTCTTAAAAGGGTATCAGCCATTAAAATGGCTTGCAGGGTCATCTTCTTACCATAAGTTATAGCTGGTTCTTCTGAGGCCGGTCTTAATTTAAAATCAATGCGCCCATACCACATCATTGCCTTAAAATAATTCTCCAATTTTTCATTTCTGGTGTAATGGCCTCTGGGGATATACTGGCTGTAATCTTCGTAGGCATAAGGAGTCTGATAAATACTGGGGTTTTTTATATAGGTTAAAAGTTCCCTAAACTCTAATCCTTTGTGATTCTTTATATTTTCACATTCTTGTTCCACTAATTCCTCTAATTTATAACCAGCCTGATACTCAGGGTCAAACTGCCTTTTAGCCACTGCAAAAAAACCGATATTTAATCTGGCGGCCTCTTTAACATTTTCAGTATGGGCTTCTCTAAATTGCTCAATAGAAAGTTCGAGCATGCGGTCAGTAAGTTCGATTGCTGAATCATAAAGTTTTTCTACTTCTAATATTCGCAAAAGATAATCAAAAAATATATGGCCGGTATGGAGAGCTGCATCGGTGGTTATAAATATAGGCTGGTTGGTATCTTTGCACTCTAAATAAATATCACTTATCTCCTTATAATAGGCAGGTGAAACTGCAAACCCATTTTTTCTAAGAAGTTCAGATGCTGCAGGAGAAAGATGAAATTGACGGATATTAGAGATATCTTCAAGAGAATATAAATCTTTTTTATTTTCTGTTGAAAAAACTGACGAAGTTAATAGAAAAAAGAGGAGTACCAAATATAGAAAACAAATTATAGTTGTTTTAAAATTAACTCTTTTCATTTTATTTACCCCCATTCTCTTAGTATATCGTATCGAGTATCGCGTTAAAGAAATTGGGATTTAGGTGTAGGGGCACAATGAATTGTGCCCTTCTTTTGTAATTCACTTTAAAATCTACCAACCTGCCGATTAAATTAGTCGTTGGTATTAAAAAAAAGTTTTTAGTTATCAATTTTCGGTTTATAGTCTACTTTATTCTATGTTATTGCGAGTTCTGATTTATCAGAGCGCGGCAATCCCTGTTTAAGATTGCTTCGGTCGTTTCACACCCTCCGCTCTTTATCTTTACGCAATACTCGATACTCGATACGAGTTTATTCAACAGACTCTTCTAACAAATCAAAAAACCCATTTAAATAACCCAAGCCTAATAGTATATCTTTTTTCATCAAATTAATCAATTCTTGGCTATCTGGAGAATTAGCTATTTTTATTATTTCTTGTTCCTCAAGTATAAGTAACTCTTGATCATTATCTAATACAGGAAATAATTTCATAGTCTCTCGATAAGACAAGGTAAAATCTTTTCTGGCTTCTTTACTTAACTTAATTGCTGCTTTAACCATGTCATCCATTTTCACATTTTTAACTTCTGGAAGAATACTATAAAATTTATCCTTTTTATATTTAAAAAGATATCCATTAAAACCTTCATAGCCATAATGAGCATTGGTAACCAATACAGTCAGTTTCTTTACATTAAAAAACTTCTTAAAGAGGACATCCAAAGGGGCTGGATAGGTATGATAGGGTTGAGATAGGTCTTCTAAGTAATGGATTGCCCGAGCAGCAAATCTAAACCCCCAATAATTATCACCTTTCCCAAAGGCAATCTTAGACATTTCAAAGAAGTGATTGGCTCTTTTGGGGGCCTCTCCGGCTTTCAGTAAACCTGCAAACACTGAAAAATACATATGGCGATACCCCTGACTTCCCCCGGTTAAAGTTTGTAATTTATTTAATTCTAAATTAGTATCTAAATCCCAATCCGGTTCGTCCGAATAACTTATAAGAATATCTGAGGCTTTTACTTTTTCTCCAATCTCCCCTTCCACATATTTTATTACAAATTCCGGATTATATTCATCCTGGTCTATATCTTCATAAGTATAAGGAGTTATTTCGATTTCGGGGAAATTATTTATCCAATCATTATTTTTTATGGCCAGTTCAGTATAAAAAAAGTGACTGTTCCAGGAAAACACATTTACAGAATTTAAGATTAAAACTGAAAGAATTAGCAGAATATAAATTGATATTTTCTTTTCAAGCTTCATAATTACCTCTTAAATTTTATTTTAAATTTCCACTGCCTGCTTTCGCAGAGCCCATCCTCGCAAAAATAGGGGTACAAGCTTCGCGAGAATACCAGAAAAAGTAATTACTTCTATTTTATTTTTCAAAAGA
>NMQN01000435.1 GCA_003575245.1 Candidatus Atribacteria bacterium 1244-E10-H5-B2
ATTCACTAACGACTATTCACTATTCACTAACGACTAATTCACTTATTCATCTCATAAATCATACGTAATCCTTGCAAGGTTAAAAAGGGATTGATCTTATCGATCAATTTACTTTCATTTCCCATCAATTCCGCCTTACCACCGGTAGCTACTACTACAGAATTTTCTCCTAACTCTCTCTTAAACCGTCTAATTAATTCATTGGTTAATCCTAAATAACCAAAGAACATTCCTGACTGCATTGCGGTAATAGTATTACTACCTATTGAATGTTTGGGTTTTATAAATTCTATTTTAGGTAGCTTGGCTGTCTTTTCAAACAGAGCTTCTGCTGAAATTTCTATTCCGGGAGTAATCGCCCCGCCCAGATAAGCTCCTTCCTTATTAACTGCACAAAATGTAGTGGCTGTTCCAAAATCTACAATTATTACCGGCCCTCCATATAATTTATAAGCAGCAATGGCATTGACAATTCTATCTGCCCCCACTTCTTTGGGATTATCTGTTTTAATATAAATTTCAGTCTTTGTCCCCGGTCCTACAATAATAGGAGATACCTTAAAATAATCCACGGACATCTTTTTTAATATCCAGGTTACCGGAGGTATAACACAGGAAATAACTACTGATTCAATATCTGAAAAGGATAAATTAGAATCGGAAAGCAAGCTCTTAACTAACATTCCATACTCATCCTCTGTCTTATTCAGATCAGTAGAAATTCTCCAATGGCCTAATAATTTCTCTTCTTTGTATACTCCTACTACCGTATGGGTATTACCTACATCAATTACTAAAATCATCATATCCCCTCCCCTTGAATTATATGCCCCTTTGTCATTCCCGCCTATCTGCTGTGCTTGCACAGGCAGGCGGAAGCGGGAAAGTGAAAAGAGTAGAGGGATATTCAACCGCTCTACTCTATAATTTTTCTAATAACCAGCTCTTTTTAAAGCTTTGACTAATATAAATACCAATAATATTGCTACTACTACCTCTGGAGTGCCGTGAACTACCGCAATGCTGGCACTTACTTTTACCGGAAGATATCCTCTTAAAGTAGCCAATCCCAATACTCCGATAGTGTTAGTAAGAGTTCCTAAAGCCGCCGCAATAGCACTGTTCTTCCAGAGATATTTGTAAGAATAATAAGCCGCTACTCCGATAAATATTCTGGGTAAAATAGCGATTAGAGGATCGGCAAATATGGGGTTAGTGGCATTTAAAAAACTGTAAATTCCGAAGATTAATCCTACTAATGCACCTACTATGGGACCTTCGAGTATCCCTCCTAAAATGGCTGGAATGTGCATAATGGTAGCATGACCAGCTGGAGTAGGAACAGGGATAAACCCTAACCTGGTTACTCCTAAGATGATAGCAATAGCTCCTAACATACCAGAGATAGCCAGCTGCCGAGTAGTAAGTTTAAATTCCAATAAAGCAGAATCTCTATTCATTTTTTTCACCTCCGTTCTAGTTCCATCTTCAGATACCAGACGAAATACTATTAATTTTATTTACTCCTGGTCTTGTTCTCATACAAGATACAAGCCCTCGGGTAAAGAAGTATTCTTTACGCCCACAGTGTAAGCTACTTTAATAAATATGTCAAATCGAAAAAGGGGACTACTTTTTCTAAAAAGCTTCAAAAAAGTCCTCTTTTTTGATTTATAAATTTATTTTGTATTCTTTAATTTTATTCTGCAGGCTTCTGCGGCTTATTCCTAAAATCTCTGCTGTTTTAGTGCGATTTACCTTGTTTTGAATCAAGTATTTTATAATTAATTCTTTTTCTACGTCTTTTAAAGTCCCCTTTTTTTCAATGTGTGTTTCTTTGTTTATAAAATTGAAATACTTCTCATCGATTATTTCGTCTTTTGCCATAATCATAGTTCGCTCGATAATATTTTCTAGCTCTCTTATGTTACCGGGATAATTATAATCCAGCAGTAATTCCATTGCTTTTGCAGAAACTTTTTTCACTTTCTTATTTAATATTTTATTATATTTACCGATAAGATGCTCCACAATTAAAGGTATGTCCTCTTTCCTTTCCCTTAAAGGAGGAACATCTACATTAAAGACATTTAGCCGATAGAATAAATCCTCTCTAAACCTTCTTTCTTCTACTTCTTTTTTTAAATCTTTATTGGTGGCAGATAATATTCGTACATCAACTTTAACACTCCTTGAACTTCCTACCCTTTCAAATTCTCTTTCCTGTAAAACTCTAAGTAATTTTGTTTGGATAGTAAGGTCCATCTCCCCTATTTCATCTAAAAAAATAGTTCCTCCATTTGCCATTTCGAAACGACCTATCCTCTTAGCAATAGCTCCGGTAAAAGAACCTTTTTCATGTCCAAAGAGTTCGCTCTCCAGGAGATTGGGAGAAAAGGCTACACAATTTACCACTACAAATGGACCATTTTTACGCAGACTGTTTTTATGTATTGCTCGGGCAATTAATTCTTTTCCGGTACCACTTTCTCCGGTAATGAGAACAGTAGCTGGAGTAGGGGCTACATTTTTTACCATCTCTAAAACTCTATTTATAGAATTACTCTTTCCAATAATTTCATCAAAGTTAAATCTCTTCTCTTCTTCCTCTCGATAGTAAATATTTTCTACTTTTAAAGCATACTCTTTTATCGCTCTATTAACTATGATTTTTAATTCATCAATATCAAAAGGTTTTATTAAATAATCTAAAGCCCCCAACTTCATTGCTTCCACAGCTTCCGGAATACTGCCATAGGCAGACATCATGATAACTGGTAGACTTAAATCATTTTCTCTTATTTTCTTTAAAGTATCAATTCCATTTAGTACGGGCATTCTAAGGTCTAACAATACCAAACTATAGTTTTCTTCCTGTAATTTCTTCAGAGCCTCTACGCCATCAACAGCTTCTTTAACTATAAATCCCTCCGGAGATAGTACTCGGGTTAACATTTTTCTAATGTTTTGTTCGTCATCGATTACCAATATTTTTCGCAAAATTAATTCCCTTCTTTTTGAGGTAGAAAAATAATAAACTTTGTTCCTTCCCCTTCTTTGGATTCAACTTTAATCTCTCCCATATGAGCTTCGACTAATTTATATACTATAGAGAGACCTAACCCAGAACCTTTCTCTTTGGTGGAAAAGAAGGGGTCAAATATTTGATTAAAATCTTTTTCAGTAATTCCAATCCCACTATCTTCAATAATTAATTTTATAGCTGGTTCTCCCTTTAAAGGAGCTTTTTCAGTTTTAATTTTGATTTCCCCTTTCTTGGGGATAGCCTGAATAGCATTAATAATTACATTCATTAAAATCTGCCTTACCTGGTCTTCGTCAGCTTGAATTTGAGAAATATCCGGAGAAAGTTCCAGATTAAATTTAATCTGCTTATCTTTTATTTCTATTTTAAACAATTCAGTAATCTTTCTTATTAAATCATTTAAAGAAAAACGGGTTAAGTTTGGTTTTTTCAATTTGGCAAAATCTAAAACTTGAACCACTAATTTATTTAATCTATCTACTTCCTGAATAATAGTATTTAAGTCTTCTTTTCTTTCATCGGTCTTGGAGAATGAATTAAAAATAAATTGGGCTAATCCTCTAATTGAACTTAAAGGATTCCTGATTTCATGGGCAATCCCGGCAGATAATTTACCCAGAGCAACCAATCTTTTGTGGCGAGCCATTTCCTCATTTAGATTTTTAATTTCAGTTATATCTCTTATTACTGCTACTACACCGGTTATTTTCCCGGATTCATCTGTTAAAAATGAGGTATTCAGGTCTAATATTTTTTTCTTTAATCCCTTTTCTTCTAAAATTATTTCCTGGGTAATATTCTTTTTCTCTAAAAGACATTCCTTGAGGAGACATTCTCCGTTAATTTTTAAATTCAAAACTTCCTGACAATCTTTGTTTAATACTTCTTCCTTCTTTTTACCAAAAATTTCTTCACTTTTACGGTTAAAAGTTTTAATATTGCCTCTATTGTCTACCGAAATTACTGCATTATCCATAGTCTCCAGTAATTTTGAAGTATATACTTTCATTTCATTCAAGGTCTTTTTTACGATATAGGTCTCCTGCAACTTAAAAACTACATAAATCCCTAATAGCACAAGAGCCATTATAATACTGTAGTTTAAAATAATTCTTCTTCTGGTCTCGCTCAAGCGATTGTAATATCCTTCTAAATTTACCCCCACTACCAAATAACTATTTCTAATGGGTAATATCTTCCAGATATCAAAATTAAACGGTTTTATTACTTGAAGTATTCTATTATCTTTCTTATCTTTAGTATTTATAAAATTGATTTTGCCAGCTTTAGGAATTTTTATTATATTTTGACATCTTTCTTCTTCAGTACTAATTAAAATTACCCCTTTATCGTTGCAAATATCGATATAACTTACCCCTTCTTTTTTTAAAAGCACTAAAATTTCTTTTAAAGCATTTTCATTTAAGATAAACCGGGGACCAAGAGTCTGGATAGAAAAAGCAATATTTAATCCTTCCGAGCGGGCTAATTCCCATAAATAATACCTTTCTCTTTGTACTTCTTTGTTAGTCAAAAACCCCAGCAATAAAGCAAGAAGCAAAATAATAATTAGTGCTAAAACTATATTTCTTTCTCTAAAAGGGGTAGATAATTTATGATTTTTATCTTTTTTCAATTTTATAAACCGTCTCATTTATTAAATATTTCTAATATTCTATCATATTTTAAAATTAATTTTAAAAAAGCTGAAAAACAGTATCGAGATATAGTATCGAGTTAAGAAAGAGAAAGAAAAGATAGAAAAAGTAGTTTTCTTCTTCCTATCTAACTACCTCACTAAAGTTTACACTAACTAACACATAAATATAAAGTAATGTGCAGTGTGTATTGTTTAGTTGGCCGGTTTGCCAGTTACCCTGTTTCCCGGTTAACCAGTTAGTATTAATTAGTCAATTGAATTTAGCTTATTGATTAATGTAGTAACCGACATGAGTGTTGAATTGAATAGACGCGAATCATCATGCCTGTAGGTTTGAGATTACCACGTTC
>NMQN01000558.1 GCA_003575245.1 Candidatus Atribacteria bacterium 1244-E10-H5-B2
GTGGGTAAGCGAAGAAGAATCTTTTATAAGTGATGAGGAATTTAGAGCTTGCATTGATTATAAGCTAAGAAGAAGGCCGAAGATAAAAATTCCTCTATGGGTAGGGCTTGACGTGGGGTATGCTTCCGATTATACCGCTGTTTGTGGTGTAGGGAAGATCGATAATAAAATCTTTTCGGTGGACCATAAAATTTATATCCCTACGAAAACAGAAGAATTTCGATTCGATGATGTTAAAAGATACCTAATAGAATTATCTAAAATTTATGATATTCAAAGTTTACTTTTTGATCCTTACCAGGCAATACAATTATCCCAGGATCTTGAAAAAGAAGGTATTAATATGGTAAAACTGACTCCTACCACGGGTAATTCCGTTGCTTTTTCTCAATGCCTTTTTAACCTGATCAAGAGCCAGGGGATAAATTTTTATGAATCAGAAGAAATCAGGCTATCCCTGATTAATTGTAAGGTGATTTATTCTACCAGGGGTTGGAGAATCGTTAAGAAATCGGGAACTAAAAAAATCGACTTGGCCATTGCTTTGGCTATGGCCAGTTATGGCGCGGTAATTGCTCCGGAAGAGTCGGAGTCTATAATAGAATGGAAGAGTGCAGGAAGGAGACCAACCGCTGATCAAGATTGGTGATAATGACCTTATATATTCTATATAAAGTAATCTAATTGAGTTTGTAAAAAGCATAAATCTATGATATATTTAAAAAAATAATAAATATTGTTTTGAGAGCTCCATCTTTAGAGGGCCAATTTTAGAATGTTAATTCATTTTTATTTTGGCTCTTTTTTTGTTTTTAAAGGGGATTTATGGATTTAAAAGTTATATTTCAAAATACTAAAGATACCATAAAGAAAATAGTTAAACCGGAAATGGGTGAAATAAGTAGCAGTGGTACTGATATCTGGGGTATTGGTGATCTTCCTGTCTACAATCCTGATGACCTGGTAGGAAAAAAGGGATTGGAGATATACAGAAAAATGCAAAGAAGTGATGGCCAGGTTAAGGCTGTTTTTATGTTAAAGAAGCATGCCCGGTTATCTACTCCCTGGAGTATCCGGCCGGAAGATGAGGGTGATCAGGATGCAGTAAAACAGGCTGAATTTATTAAGCATTGTTTTTCAGACATGAAGGGTAATGTAAATAATACCCTGCTTAAAATATGGAATGCCATGAGAGACGGTTATTCGGTGGCCGAGATTAATTATAAGGTTTTTCCCACCGGAGAATTTAAGGGGATGATCGGTATTGATAATATCAAGGTCCGGAAAGCTGTAAATTATATGTTTAAATGTGATGAGCATGGCAATATTAAAGAAAAAGGTTTAATTGAGGGACAAAATACTAATTTACCTATCAATAAATTTATTCTCTTTGCCTATAATCCCAATGATGACGATGCAGACAGTTTATATGGTGAAAGCGATTTCAGGGCTGCCTACCGGTATTATTTCTCTAATGATGTCGTACAAAGATTCTGGAATATCTATCTTGAGAAATTTGGACAGCCTACTGCAATAGGTCATTATGCTCCTGGTACTTCTAAGAAAGAACAAGATGAAATTTTAGATGTTTTGAAAACTATTCAAACCGATACCGCAATAATTATGCAAAAAGGCCAGGAAGCTGAATTTTTAGAGGCTACCAGAAGGGGCGATGCAGGGTATAAAGCAGCCTTTGATAGTAATAATGCCATGATTGCCCGGGCTTTACTGGTAGGCACTCTTCTAATGGACACTGGGGAAAAAGGCTCCTGGGCTTTATCTAAAACTCATTTCGATATCTTTATTTATATCCTTGATTATTTAGGTACGGAAACCGAAGATACCATAGTCCGGGAACAGATCATAAAGCGATTAATAGATTTTAATTTTGCACAGCCCAAATATCCTTATTTTAAATTTGAATCATTGATTAAAGAGGACCAGGAAGCAAAGGCTAAAATCGCTAAAATGTTGGTCGATGCCGGGCTGATAAATGCAGAGGAAGAGTGGGTCCGGGGATTCCTTAAAATCCCGGCCAAAGAAGAAGGGATAGTTTTACCCGAACCTAAACCGAAAGGTGGTTTATTTGAAGAAGATTATCAAGCCAGGCTAAAAAGACAAACTAATCAATATGAAAAGAAATGTAATTTTACCAGGATAGTAGAAAATTTAGATAACTTTGAAGTGGAGGCAAAAGAAGAACTCGGAGAGATTTTAACTAGGCAAAAAGAAGCACTTAAAAAATCGATTATTAAAGCTAAGATAATGGAATCCCAGAATGCCCGGGAAGTGGAGAAATTACAGTTATTTTATGTGAGCAAATTCAGGGATTGTGTCGAGAAATGGCTACAGAAATTATTTAGATATGGTATGAGTGAAGTAGAAAGCGAATTAAAAATTAAAAAATTTGTAGGTTTGCCTCCCGAAAAGGCGATGCAATATCTGAAGAATAAATCTTTCTGGATCGCTGGAATAGCAAGAGATGCCATTTTAAAAGATGCTAAAGGAATATTATATACCGGGATGAAGAATGGTTCGACTACCCCAGAAATTATGTTTTTATTAGATCAGTTCTTTAAAAAATTCATAGGAACCCCGGGAGTGGAGACTAGAGAAGGGAAATTATTGACCCCCCACCATTTAGAAACAATAGTACGGACTAACTTTTCAGATTCCTACAATCAGGGCCGGCTAGATATGATGGAGGATCCTGATGTAAAAGATATAATGGCTGGGGTAATGTTTTCTGCAATAATTGACGAGCGAACTACTGAAGTTTGCGAGGCACTCGATGGCCAAATATTTGAGCAAGGTGACCCAGATATAGCCAGATTTACCCCACCCTTGCATTTTGATTGTAGGTCAACCCTAGTGCCAGTGACCATATATGAAAAATTTGAACCGATTAAACCAGAATTAAAGGCTAGAGCTTTACCGATGAAAGGTAAAAATTTTATAAATTTGAAAGGAGATGAGTAAATTGCCTTATCGTTATCCCACTAATATCCCGGAAGGGATAAAAGGCTTACCGGCCGATGCCCAAAAAACCTGGATTGATATTTACAATAGTGCTTATGAGCAGTACAAAGATAGACCGGAAAGGGAAGGTTTAGCCAACGCCACAGCCTGGGCAGCATTAAAAAAAGCAGGCTGGAGAAAGAATAAAGAGGGTAACTGGATTAAAGCCGAAACCCAGGGGAATCTAAACACCATGGAATTGGCAATATTAGAAAATTACTCCCAGACCCACGAGCTAAAGGATGTTGAGATTTTTGGCGTTGGAGTATGGAAGGGTAATAAAATAACCGGGGAGGATCTTGACGGTATCGTAAATGATACCAATGAAATAATTGATAAGTTAAAGCCTAAGGTAAAATTAGGCCATGATAATAAACAGGCGCTGTTACAAAGAACAGGATTGCCAGCTGGTGGCTGGATTACCAAACTAAAAAGGGCAGGGGATAAAATCCTGGTAGACATAAAGGAAGTTCCCAGGGTCCTTTATCAATTAATTAAAAATGGAGCGTATAAGAGGATATCCAGTGAGATTTTAGCCGATTATACCGAACCCAGCACTAAAAAAATATATAAAAAGGTCCTCTCGGCAATAGCTTTTTTGGGGGCTGATCTACCGGCGGTAACCAATTTAAAGGATATTGCTGCCTTATATGATGTTAATGATAAGGCAGATATAATTTTATATCCGGAGTTAAAAGATATAAAAAATAAAATAAGAAAGGAGGTGTATATAGCTATGGCTGATAAAAAAGTCATAATAACAGAAATGGATGGTAAGAAATTCGTTTCTGTTGAAGATTATGAACAAATAGAAAAAGATAAAAAGGTAGCAGATGAGAAAGTTAAAGCTGGCGAAGATTATAAGTCTAAATTTGAGGCCGAGGAAAAGAAGGCCAAAGAGGCTGAATCTAAGTTAGCTAAAACTGATAAGGAAAAAAGGGAAGCCGAAATTAAAACTTTCGTAGATTCTCATTGCTCGGATACCGATATGCGGTTCTTACCTTCTCAAAAAGAGATTTTGGTTACCCTTATAGGGTCCACTTCTGATGAGAAAGTAATAAAATTTACCGCGGATGGTATAGAGACTGACCTCTCCCAAAGGGAGCTTCTGGAGAAATTTATAAATCTCCAACCTAACTTTTCTGATTCTATCTTTACTGAATTAAGTAAAGGTGGAGAGGAAGAGGAAGAAGGCGGAGAAAAATTAACTCCAAAAGAAAAGAAGGTTCAGAAATACATAGATGAGCATAAAGGCGTAAGTTACCGCGATGCGGTCTTGGCTGTCCTGGATTCAACAGAAGAACCTAAGAAAAAATAATTAAATTAAAAATCAAAGAAGGGAAGTGTTAAATAATGTCTCAAGCTGCCGGTGTTTTAGATTTAACTTTTAAAGCTGGTGCAGCCTTAACTGATAATCAGTACCATTTTGTAAAACTTGGAGCTGATGGTGTTGTCGCTTGTGGTGTTGCCAAGGAGCTTTCTACCGGAATTTTACAGAATACTCCTGCTGACACTAAAGCTGCCAGGGTAAGATTATTGGGTACAAGTAAATTAGTTATGGGTGGAGCATGCAGCGAAAATGCACTCTTAACTCCTGATACTGATGGACACGGAGTATTAGCAGATACGGATAAGGATTTTGTCGGAGCAATAGCTCTGGAAGCCTCTGGGGGTGCAGATGAAATAATAGAAGTTTTAATTACTAAATTGCATCTTATTGTTGGCGCTTAATAAATAATTTATAAAAAGAATCGAGGTGAAATTAAATGCCAGAACCTGAAAATGTTCATATTGATAAAGTATTAACTAATGTTTCCGTAATGTACCGCAATGCGGCTTATGTGGGAACACAAATAATGCCAATTGTACCGGTTAAAAAGAAATCGGATATATATTATATATATGATTCTAAGGCTGATCGGTTTAGAGTTCCTTTTACTTTAAGGGCCCCTAAAACTGAATCAAGGACCGTAGATTGGAAAGTAACCACTGATGGCTATGTCTGTGATGAGCATGCCTTAAATGATTTGATTTTTA
>NMQN01000605.1 GCA_003575245.1 Candidatus Atribacteria bacterium 1244-E10-H5-B2
ACTTAGGTTCGGTTAAGCTCATCGGAGGTTCACTAACCTTAATTAAATTATCAATTCCATGTTGATGCACGATATCGGCATCATCGCTGATAATTGCCGCCACCGCTATTACCGGAATATTATATTTTTTAGCAATCTTGGCTACTCCTATTGGGGTCTTTCCGTAAATAGTCTGACTATCAATCTTTCCCTCACCGGTGATTACCAGATCAGCATCTTTGATAGCTTGTTCAAGTTTTACTATCTCAATCATAATCTCAATACCTGGTCTAAGTTCCGCATCCAAAAATGCTATTAAACTGGCCCCCAAACCCCCGGCTGCTCCTGCTCCCGGTATATCCTTTACATCTTTATGTAAATCTCTTTTTATTATTTCAGCAAAATGAGACAGAGATTTGTCTAATTCTTCAATTAATTCTGGAGTAGCTCCTTTCTGAGGCCCATATATCCTGGAAGCCCCCTTCGGTCCGCAAAGAGGATTGTTTACATCTGAGGCTACTAATACTTTAGTATCAGAAAGGCGGTTATCCAAATTACTTATATCAATCCGATTAACTTTTTTTAATTCTCCTCCTCCAAAACCTACCTCCTCTCCGTCTTTGTCTAATAATTTTACCCCTAAAGCCTGAACCATTCCTGCCCCTCCATCATTGGTGGCACTTCCTCCGATCCCGATAATCATCTTTCTACATCCCTGGTCTAATGCTGCCTTAATTAACTGACCGGTTCCGTAGGTAGTAGCTATCAATGGATTCCTTTTATTCTCCGGAACTAAAGTTAATCCAGAAGCTTCAGCCATCTCAATAACTGCTGTCCTCTTATCTCCTAAAATTCCGTAAGAAGCCAAAACTTCATCTCCCAAGGGACCTGTAACTTTCTCTCTTAAAATTTCTCCTCCGGTGGCATTAACCAGGCACTGAACTGTACCGTCTCCACCATCAGCCATAGGGATTTTTACAATTTCAGCTTCCGGAAATATTTCCCTTACTCCTTGCCCTATTGCATCTGATACTTCTACAGCAGTTAAACTGCCTTTGAACGAATCTGGAGCTACAACTATTTTCATCGTTTTTTTACCTCAATTAGGAACTGTATATCTCTTTAATTTATTTACCGTTATAGAATATACGCCATCGTATATAATATTTCCTTTGTACAATAGCATGAAAAATACATTTTTTTCTTAATATTTTTTATACAATTTGCACAAACTTTTAAAATATCTTTACCCTCTCTAAAACCTTTATAAAATAAGGCTTTCCGCCCACATCTAAAATAAGCTATTTTATGCCCTTTTATACGCCTATTTTAAAAATATGACAAATCACCTCAGACCACCTCAAGAAACACGCATACGACCATATTTCGCTAAAACCCTTATCCTGCAAGGCTTTCAGCCTCCTAAAAATGCAACTTTTAGTCCTTTTTGCCTTATTTTCTCCATATTTTGGAAGTATTATCAATATCCCATATAACAAAAAAACACAGAAACCCTTATATTTACTGCGTTTTATAGACTTATCATTTTTTTCTTTAAATACTGGTAATTACCTAATTCTATATATCTACCTTGTACTATTTAAACTGCAATTTCTTATTATCTTACTTATTAATGGGGAAAGTGTGTAAAACATGTGGAAAAACAACACCTTGAAAGCCTTATGTAATAAGGGTTTTAGCGAATAACTAATTTAAGTACCTTTATTTGCATAATTTTTAAAAATAGGTACTTTTACCCCTCAAAAATGGCTTTTTTTTGACTAATATTTCACTCTTTTAAAAACTGAAAGTGGCTATTTATAAGGGTTTCGCGATTTGGAGGAGGTGAAAATAGGCTAAAAATGGGGGTTGTAATTGCCGATTTTTCGAAAATTGAGACGCAAAAAAAGGTACTATATGTGCGTTTAAAGGGTATTCCTGAGGGGGGTCTGAAAGCCTTGCAAATAAAGGGTTTTAAAAGGGGGGCAAATAAGATAGAGAACCGCCCCTGACACATATAACATTACGGTAAAAAGGATAACCACCTGGGAGCAGATATGATTAAAATCTTATTTTTTTGATTGGTAACTATTCTTCCGACATGTTGTTTATTTACCAACTGAATAGCAGGTACATCAAGCTTATTCTGAAATTTAATCAAGCTGCTCGAAACATTTTCATCTGATAGTTTACATTCAATCAGAAGTGTAGGATGATTATCTTTACAAATAAGAAAATCAATTTCTTCTCTTTCTTTATTGCGGATATAATGCATGGAAAAATCTCCCAATCCCAAATCGTTCCAATTTAAAATTGCCCTGTATAACTCTAAGCCAATCATATTCTCAAAACGAATACCTCTATCATTTATTTGTGCATAGTCAAAAAGATAAACCTTCTTTTCCTTTTTAATTGCCCGGGGAATTTTATGTGTCCATGGTGATATTCGAAATATCAAATAATGGATTTCAAATACTTCAAGCCAGGTTTTGACACTATCCACGGATACTTGGACATCTATGTTTAATGAACTTAAAGAAAGAGGATTACCTACTTTTAGCGGTAAGAGGGAATACAAGATCTCCAGGGAATCAAACTTTTTAATTTGTGTTAAATCTCGAATATCCTCCCGAATTAACTGGTGCTGATAATTATTTGACCACAACCGGTAAAAATCCTTTTTCCCTTTCAAAAAGGGTTCAGGAAACCCACTAAGTTCAAAAAGATCATCCCATAAACCATAGTCCGTTTGATTATCCTCTTGAAAACGAAAGGGATGATTAATGAAATAAGGTACCGAATATTGGTGGTTCGTCAACTCTGAATAGGTAAAAGGTAGTAGGTGGAATTTCATATATCTGCCGGCCAGGGAATCTCCGCCTTTTTGATACAAATCTAATCTACCGCTACCGGTAACAAGAATCTTGTATTCCTTAGCAAATCTGTCATAAACTCCTTTGAGATAATTCTTCCAATTGCTGTATTTATGAATTTCGTCAAAAATAATCAACGGGATCGATTCATCCATCCGGTCGACTTTCTCAAAAAAGTAAGGATCCTGGATCAATTCTCTCTTGCTGGGAATATCATCCCAATTAAAGTAAACTTGACTGCTAAAATCCCTGGCAATTATCTTTGCCAGGGTCGTTTTTCCGCTTTGCCTGGGACCGGATAAAAATACCATATTTTTATAAGATGATAGCTTTTGCCATATTTTCTGATAAATTATTCTTTCCTTCATGATAACTATAATACTACTCAATTCGAAAAAAGTCAAGACTATTTTAGATAAGACTCGAAAAAAGTCACTTTCAACAATTAAACCTCAACCATCTGGTTAAGAAACAATTCAGATCCTATAGGTTGTCCACTAAAAGTTACCGAATTATTGCGCTGGTATACCTTACCTATTTATCTAATTTAAAAGTAAAATATTAATTGTCTAAGAAAATGGGATGTTGTCTACTTATTTACTATTTATTTAAATATTTTCATACTCTCGCCATCCACCATTTTGTATTGTTTGATAGATATTCTGATACAAACCACTATAACCTATTAGCTTGAGAATAACTTTATCTATAAAGTTAATTATAAAAGTAAATTCTTCAAAACTTGATTTATATTTACAATCACTTTCATTGTATATATCATAAAAAAATTGACCTCTATGAACTAATGCATTGCGGCTTTTAATAAAACATTTAATATTATCATTTTCTTTTTCTACATCAAAATTAATACTTTCTAAAAATCTTATTAATATTTCTTTAAAAGGTTTCCTATTCAATTCTGGAATCTTGGAAAAAAGCATTTTTTTTTCAACTGATAAATCAACATTATTTTTTATATCATATTCTAAGATTCTCTCAATCTCTTTTTTAATGTTTTTTCTAATCTTTCTAAAAACCATGGGTTGAAAAATGTCATCATCAATGTTTCTAGTCTTTAAAAAATACCCCCTTAGCATTTCCATAACTACTACAGCTCTTAGCCCTCTCGTCCCTAAATAGCGTCCTTCTGATTTTGAATCAAGAAATGCATTAATAATCCATTTTAAATGATAAGTGTCTTTTCTTTCAATAAAGGTAGAATAAACGGTTTCTATAAAATTTTTAATCGAATTAATATCTTGTGCAATAATAAAAAAAGGCGCATATGAACTTGTAACTCTATTTAAATACTTTTCATGTACGTATGAATCTTTATAGAATTTATAGCTAATCCATTGAATTTTAGTCCCCTGAGCCATTGATAAAAGATGACAAATATCATCGAGAATTTCTATAATTTGGTCAAATGATGGTGAATTGTCATTGTTTAAGTAAATTATTTCACTAGTAGTTTCTACATCTCTGTTTATTCTTAAATTTCTATTTATTTCTTCAAAATTATCTAAAGGTCTAACTAAAAAACTTAACTTTTGATTTTTATCTTTATGGGGATCAGATAGTGATAATTCAAAATTTTCAAGTTTATTCAAACAAAAATTTGTTATTTTAAAACACAAAACATTCTCATTTTTTTTATTGTTTGTAATAATTTCTATTTCTTTTAAATAGAATACTGTGTTTTTTTTATCAAAGTAGGTGATGTAAAAGCTATCTAAATTATTTTTTGCGAAGCATTCAAATTTATCTTTGGTTTTTCCTTTAAATTTTTTTACATTAAATTTTTCTGAAATAATTAAAGTTAAGACTAAGTCATAATCAATAAATTTACACCACAAGACTATTCCACTATCTTGTTTTTGATATAATTCAAAACTACATTTATATATCTCATCATTAATTAAAGTGACTTCTCCATTCCCTTGATAATTCATAAACATTCTCCTAAAAATATGGACACATCCTGTTTTATCTATGGCTTAGCTTTCCCTTTTACGAGGTCTTCCTTTAGGACGTCTATCTGTAGTAATATCTAAAGCCTCAACCATCTGGATAAAAAACTCCTTAGATTCTGAAGGTTTTCCGCTAAAAATTACCGAATTATTGACTTGGCACCCCTGTCCTTATTTATTAATATTTATCATCATTTATTATAATTTTTACTTGTAATTGTTATTAAAGAATTGAGGAATTCGGAAAATGAGTGAAATGGTATATTGAATTGGAGAGAGCTACCAGGGGCCACCTTATAATCGCCATCACTCCCACGTGGCCAAATAGATAAATAACGATGATTTAAATCTCTTGCGGTAATGAGATAACCCGTGTTTGGTGATTCATAAAGTAAAACAAGAACCCATTTCATATCTGATTGGTTTAACTCGTCAATTCTGTTTTTAGTTACACCCCACCTATAAGGTTTCTCAGATCGCACCTTAAAATATATCAAACAATTCATTGATCCTGATAATTCAATGATATTCATGCTCATTCGCCTTGTGCCTCGAGCCCAAAGCTGACTACAAAAATCTCGTTTTTCTCCATTTTGGCGTAGTAGTGAAATAAACTCACCTTGAATTTGATTTGCATTCATTTCATTTTCACCTCTCTAATGGCAATTGCAGATAATATTTTGCAGATAAAAGAAGTTGCAAAATGAAATTTAAAATAATCTTTGATTTTTCTTTTATCTGTTGTTAATTAAAATAACTTTCAAAAAATTTAATTTTCCAACTAAACTTTTCAACCGGGAGATTATAGGCAAACCCTTCTTCTGCTTTTTCCCATTTTCCATATGGTGCAAAATCGGCTTTTACTACATTATACATACAATCAAATCCATTAAAATTTTCATCTTTGCAATAAGCAAAAATTGCTAAAGCATCTGGTTTTTCTTTGTTAAATTCACTAGCCCCGCAATACTTGATATTAAATCTAACCTCATCCTTAGATAAACCATTTGGAAATTGTATTTTTAACTGTAACCTTCGGATTACAGAAAAATTTAACCATTTATTTCCAACGATTTTATATTTTGGTTTATAATGACTCTTGGGAAAGTCAATATTCGCTAAAGGCGTTCTTTTTCTTTTATCTTTAACTAACTGGTAAGCCTTATCTAAAGCACCTTTTGAGTTTTTGATACTATTGTAGGTTTTTTCAAAATCAGTTTTGCGCGAAGTCCCTTGCTTTTTCTCATATTGTAATAGTTTATAAATGGCAATTTTAGCAATTTCTACACTATTATTTTCATAAGGTACATAAATAATGTTCGAGGGTAAACCAATAATTTTTGTGTCATCCAATTTAATTGGAATAAACCTATTTTCGGCACTCCGCTCTAAAATTACATCCCATTCGAATCTCGGCCATTTTTTTTGTTTATAATATTTCGAAATGATAACGATGACCTGCTTACTTTTTGAGAATAAATCTTCAAAAAAACTTTCACCATCTTTTCCTATAAATTGGTGTTTCTCATTTTCTGCAAGAAAAACTGAATAGTCACCATATTCTTCTTTGATTTTATTATAAATATCTTCAGCAATTAATCTATCTTCTCCGGCATAAGAAATTGCAAAATCGTATTCATGCATTTCATAAACTCCCTTAATTTAAATTAAATAGGCACATCCTATTTTTCTATGGTTTAGTTTTCCCTTTTACGAGGTCTTCCTTTAGGACGTTGGTCTATAATAATATCTAAACGCCTTAACCATCTAGATAAGAAACTTCTCAGGTTTTATAGGTTTTCCGTAAAAATTACCGAATTATTGAGCATTAACGACCGTTCCCTGTTTCTTTCCTTTACATTGTTTCCTTATCATCATATAATTTCCAAATATTATTTATTCTTTGTAAAAAAAGCCGTCCTTCTCCATAATTTTCTTCAATGATATTATTATCTAAAATAAGAGTTGATGTTAAATAAGTATATGCCTCTGCATATTCACCGTTAGTATTAATTGCTCCGATATCTACAATATAATTGATATCATCTACATAAAAACTTCCACCACCACACGTTTCTATAACAAAAACACCGTCATTCCATGCCTCTTCCAATTCAACAAGCCTATTATATATTTCCGATCCATAAACACAATAACTTTTTACTTTACTCCAATTTTGATCACTTAAAGCCAGAAAAAATTCTTGTATAACATTCTTTATTTTTGCCTCATCAGTTAAGGGGGTTACTACTCCACCTGTACATCCGGTTAGAAAAATTGCTAGCATTAAAAATGTCAATACTAATATACCTTTTCTTTTCATAACAATTAAACCTCATTATCAATATTTATTTTCATTGGAAACATTTGTCAAGAAATTTCTTTTTAAGTATTAAGTATCTAGATAGATTTTGTTTTTTACTTTTATCTTTGGGGTCAATCTTGACATCAGATATTTCATATTCTTTATACGAGCCCCTTTTTCTAATTCAATTTTTCTCTGAGGCACAGTAAGATCATCATCTATTCTGGTCTTTTTATTTTGCATTGGATACTCAATTACCGGTCTCGAAAGCTACCCCTTGATTTTCTAAAAAAGTTATCTGGGCATTTGGGCAAGTTGTTCCAATTACAGAAGTAAGATCTTGGGGAATAAAACTGCCATTATCAGCAGTAGGTTGTTTAAAACGTGCTTTTGCGTAAGTAATAGAATCACAATCATTCACTTGTCCGTAATACTCTACCCATACTGCGGAATAATCATCCATCCGTTGCCAGGAACTTGGAACCTTTATTTTTCCGATAAATATCTCTTGATTAATAGATGTATCTATGATCCAAGCTCCCCACCACTCATTTTCTTGCTCATCAACACCGTATGCCTCTACCCGCAGACAATACGTACCTCCTTCCACCCAATTATACTTCTTCCTACAGCTCCAACCTTCACCCTCTCCAATAAACCATTCACATGATGCCCCAGGGCCTGGTTCTGCTTCTAAGGCATTCCACATGGAAAATATGGCCATTTTTCCTACCCACTCACCTTGCATACAACCATTTGTCTGTAGCCCCATATAACCTATTTCTTCATTCTTGAAATAGAATGAATGCGCCCAGTAATAGGCGCTTTGGATACCTGGGTCTATATCGATAGTCAAAAGAACATCAAAATTATAGAAACCACTGCCTGGGGGCTGGGGCCAATCATACCAAATTACTGCCATATGTCCTGGAGTTATTTGTTCCTGGGGAGGTGCTGGAATATATCCACTTCCGGAACAACCCAATAAAAACATTAATAGGCAAATACATATTAGTAATAAAAAAAGTATACCCGGTCTTTTCAAACTATTTTCCTCTTCTTTTTAATATCTAACTTTATTCAAATTACTACTGAGAAGGGATTATGGGGTCAAGTCTTGCAATATTACTTTTCCTATCTCTCCCCCAATTTTTTTAATATCAAGAAAGATTGTTTGTATAGTATTTCTTCTGGAAGTGATGTAATAAATTGTTCCTAAAAATTATATCTGTAATGGCCTAGTCGTGATGCAAAGATAATTTAGTTTTTGTTATATTTCAAGACCTGACCCCATACACTCTGGTATATTTTGCGATTTGTATAATCTGCCGGGATCAAATCTTTATTCTTGACAGTTAATTAAATTATTTGTCAAGCAATAAAGATTTGATCCTATATCTCTATGTTGATTTATCTGCTATCATTTTATCTTATCGATACTGTTGAGAATTAGCTAAAAACAATAGTTGGGTTTGGTTTTACTCCTGATCGGAGCTCCCCATACCATAAAAGCTTGATGCCCTACCCGACTCATACTTTCCCTGCATCATAGCAATAAAATCAAATCCGAACTCTGAAAATCCGAACTCCGTCCACATCAACATAGAACCAATATGAAGGCTATCTGTTATTTGGACCGACTGGTTCATGATAATACCCATCTTCAATAGTGATTGCTTGCTAGGTCCTATCGTACTTTCGATCGGTGTTTCTGATTGTAACAAAGAGATTCTACCTGTGAGAGGCTTAGAATGGCCTTCACCTCTTAGTATTATACCTCCGAAGAATCCCCTTAATTTAGTTCGCGAAATAATATTACTAAGAGCTTTTTCACTAAACTGAGAATCGCGTTTTAGGTCAAAAAATACTAGGCCGCAATGAAAAGTTGTGGGTAAGTAAAGCTTATAGCGTTCATTTGAGGAATCAGATCCACCCATTAGGGGTAAAAGCTCGTTGAGGTGAGTAATTGCATCGTCTACGTTGGACGGAGAAAATTTTGACTTTATTTCAAGTACTCCTCGCACATATTCAGCTGGGATAGCGAGAGAACGACCCTGCGATGAACTATCGGGATTATCCTCAATCCACAAAATCGGTGATTCAAGTTGGTCATAAATGATTACATCAAAATGAGGAGATTTGTCTGTACTCTTTAAGCCTTGCGAAACAATATAACCAGACGTTACACCATATCGTTTAGGTAAAAAATCAGATAGCCATTTACGAAACTCTGCCTCAGCCACTTTCCCATGATAGACTTCAACCTTATGGGACCTTGCTTTTTCTCTAGCACTATCAAATGCGTCAAGCATTTCCTTTCTTGCTGTGAGAAGTTGCTTCCAACCCTGGGAGGGGAATTCAAGTTTTAATTTTTTCTTACATTGTTTTTTCAAACCTAGATCATTCTTGTCTGAATTACTTGATTTACAATCGTGATTTTTCAACCACATAAACCTCCATTGTTTTATTAGCTTTTACCAACTATATAACTATCAGACACTTATTTATCAAGAATCGTCCAATGTCACATTTTTTAGATGGAGTTATGTTAAATGTAGAGACCCCGTTTTCATTAAAACTCCACAGCTTTATCAATTTCTCTCATAATTCTATCTGTTTCAGCTAGTGCCACAATTATTTTCTGATAGTGCTCGATATCCGTATTTTTCAAAACACGCTTCTTGCGGTCTTTCAGCCACTTCTGTGCTGGTTGATAACCACCGATATAAAAATTCCATGCTACTTCGGAAACATTGCCGAAGTATTGCTCGGTGTTGATAAATACTTTTCCGTTTTTATAAGCTAATTTTTCAACGGTATCAGAACCAGCGATAGGATAAGTTGTTATGAATTGATTTACCCTTGGCGATTCGAGGAGATGTAAAGAGCGCAATTCTGCTCCAAACGCGACCAGTTTTTTGAAAGTTTTCGTATCTTTCGGATACGGCACGCGCGGAAAATCAATTTTCAAAAATTCTTTGTATTTTTCGCGATAGCTTGGTGAGTGTAGAACAGCGTAGATATAATCAAAAATATTTTCGGGAAAAATACTGCCAACAATTTTTTCTATCTCATCAACAATTGCCTTTTTTAGATTTAGCGTTTTTGATCCATCCTCGGCGTAAAGATAAAGGGGTGCTATAGTTTCAGCGCCCTGCATACCTGACCGTGTCCAACTGCGTCTATCAATTATATTCGCACTGACGAAAACGGGTACAGAATTTTCTTCCGGAAATCCACGCTTAAAAATAAGACCTATATTTTTATCAACAAAGTTTTTCATTACCTCAAAACGCGGATAAGACATAATTCCTTTTGTCACTCCAGTATAGTTTACAAATCTTAAGTCAAATGGACGATATTGTAATTGATTAATTATAACTGGATTATTTATTAAATCGGTTTTTGCCGTTTTTACCTTCCAGTCTCGTCCATCTTTCAGGAAATACATTGTTACTAATTCTGTCTCACGAAAATTTGTAAAATTTCTTAAAAGTAAATTTGCCTCTTTCTCATCAAAAAAAATATTTACCCGATCATTTTGTGTCTCTATACCGTTACTATTTACTATGAACAGCTCACTAAGCTTAAATCCTTTTTCGTACTCCTGTTTTGCTCCAAAATCTTTTGGTACAAAGAAATAATAAGGCTCGGAATAATCGAGCTTTTTCCATTCAATTTTTTGTAAATCGTCTTCCTCGAGTGTCTTAAATTTGCTATCTCTCTTGCCATATATTTCGGCGTGCCGAACCATACCAAGACCTTTCTTCTCGCCCGCCTTACGCACAAAAATATTTATTGATACGCCTAGCTGAATGTTAAAAATATTTTCATCTTTGCCACCGTCCGGTGCTTTTTCTTTTTTCTTAGAATTGCCATGAAGATCAAGAATATAAATCTCGTTAAAAGTTTCTAACAAATGTTTGCGCATTTGCCGATGAGTAATGCCGTCAATGAATGAATTATTAGTAATCATCGCCACAATACCGTTTTTGTTTTTCTCCATAAAATGTTCGGCAAAGCGAATAAATTTTACGTAGTCGTCATCAAGATTAATTTTTCGCTCATTCAATCCTGTTTTGTAGTCCTTTATTAGTTGTAGAATCCACTTACCTTTATTTTGTGAGCTGATACTATATGGTGGATTTCCTATAACAACCATAATGGGTGTTTCGCTTTTGATTTTGTCAGCTTCCCTGGCTTCCTCTGCAATACTTTCGGCAAAGCCAAATGACAAAAGATTTTGTTGCGCTTCACTCTGTTCAAGAGAGTTTGTGAGGTAAATACCTAATCGTCTATGAAATTTCCAAAATCCGGTTTGTTTGAAAGCCAAGCTCAACTTGAGATGCGCGATAGTATATGGTGCCATCATTAGCTCGAAACCGTGCAAGCGGGGCA